>JADLGT010000028.1 GCA_020849195.1 Bacteroidia bacterium | reverse complement strand
CCGTGCTTGAATGGTCTCCTGAGTTTTTTTCAGAACGCATAAAGGGAACACTAGCTCCACATTTCATAGCATATTCGGCGATCTCGTGGTCATTTGTCGAGACCATTACTTCATCAAATATTTTCGAATCAATGGCTGCATCTATAGAATATTTAATGATTGGTTGTCCGGCAAATATCCGTATGTTTTTTCGCGGAATCCGTTTGCTGTTTCCTCGGGCAGGGATTATAGCTATGGTTTTATTTGACATATATATTTATTCAATGAGATCTCGTGTAAGTGGCGTGCCTGTTTTTATATCTGTTTTGGCTTTTTTGCCGACAACCTGATCGTAAAATTTAGGAGCTAAGCCAAATCCGGGACGAATGATACGTATATTGTCCCTCCCTAATTCCTCTCCTTTTTTTATGTTAGCGGAAGCATAGATCGATCTTTTAAATGCCCTTGATCCCTCTTCTTCCTGCGTTATGTCGTAGCTTATTTTCCCAAGGGAAAGCCAGGCTCGCTTAGTTTCATCAACCAACAGTTTCAGCTCATGAGGTTCAAGAGAAAAAGCGCTGTCAACTCCTCCTTCCGATCTGTCGAGGGTAAAATGTTTCTCGATAACAACAGCTCCCAATGCTATTGATGCAACAGCAACGCCAATACCTAATGTGTGGTCAGAAAGCCCCACTTGGCAATTAAATGTTTTTTGAAGATCAGGGATGGTATTGATATTGCTTGATTCAGGAGATGCAGGATAGCTGCTGGTGCATTTGAGTAAAGTAAGTTCAGTGCAACCATTTCGGCGCAGTACATCAACAGATTCAGTAAGTTCTTCTCTGGTACTTATACCGGTTGACATGATAACGGGCTTACCGGTTTGCGCCACTTTTTGAAGTAAATGATGATAGTTGTTTTCGAACGAAGCTATCTTATAAATAGGATTGCCAAGTTTTTCAAGAAAGTCAACAGACGTTTCGTCAAAAGGAGTACTGAAACAAATAATGCCTTTTTCTTTTGCTCTTGCAAAAAGTTTTTCATGCCACTCCCATGGGGTATAAGCTTCTTTGTAGAGGTCATATAGCTCTTTACCATACCATAGCGATTTTTTATCAGTTATAGTATAAGCGCCCTGAATGGTAAGTGTATCTGCGGTATAGGTTTGAAGTTTTATAGCGTGAGCTCCTGCATCTGCAACCGCATCAACAATGGAAACGGCACGTTCAATGGAATGATTGTGATTGCCGCTCATTTCGGCAATGATAAAAGGGAAATACTTTTCTCCAATATTTATACCCTTAAGATCAATCTTCATTTACTAACACAGTTTTTACACATTCATTCCCATGAATGGAAATATTTTTTTCGAATTTAAATCCTGCTTTTAGAAAAATATTCAATGATGGCAGATTTGTTTTTTTAATGTATGCTGAAATTTGCTTATTCTTCTTTTGTTTGAAATAGTCTTTGGTTGCTAAAGTTAACATAATTGCGCCGAATGATCTTCCCCTGAAATTTTGATCAATTGCTATGCCAATTATAATTTCATCATTCGAATTATAAATTCGTACATTCCCAATAGGATCCAAATTCTCATTTGTAAATATATAGATTAGATCAGTTTTAGAGTTAAGAATAGCTTCAAACCATAGCGTATGTTCTTTAATGTTTATGGCGTCGGTGTTAAAGGAATTTTCACGAACCAGTTCGTCATTTGCCCACCTGAACAACAGATGAATATCGTCTTGAGAGGCATATCTGAATTGAATCATTTTGAGAGACTTTGAAAAATTTTCATAATACGATCGGGTGATTTTCCATCAATAGCCTTTTTTTGCCGGAAAATTACTTGTTTAATTGCTTTTTTTTTAGAGGCGTATAATTTAATTTTTTTTGATAACTGTGTTGCATTTAACCGGTTTAGATCTCCAAGATCAAACGCGCATTTTTTTTTAATTAACCCATTGTATATGTCGCTTTGATTGTCTGCTGTAATACCTGTCATTAAACCTACTCCAACTGAGCAGGCCTCAAGCGCTATGGTGCTGGATGGACAGATGGCCATTTCGCAGTTGTGCATCAGAGAGGCTATTTTAGATTGAGGTACTCCCTGGTATATTTTTACGTTCAGTTTATTTGTTTTAATAGAACGATAGAGTTCTTTTTTATAAGGATTTAGTTTGCCAATAACTAAATGAATTTTTTTGAAGGGGTTATCTATTTCCAAAGCACGTACAATTTTAAAAGTAATATTAAAGGGGTCTGCTCCACCCATGTTGACAAAACATTCACCTTCTTTTTTAATCCCTCTCCTAAATTTTTTATTTAAAAACAGGGGATTTATAATAAGATACTTCATTCCAAGATACAACCTGGTGTAGTCCTCTTTTGAGTAGTATTCTTTTTTTACGCCTTCGGCATGATTGATAACAGCGTCAGCTAAAAAATGGTAAGAATGAATGTCGTCAATACAAACTATTTTGCATCCGGACTCTTGAATTATTTTTTGATACTTTTCAGTGTAACCATACCCATCAAGAACAATAATGTCGCATGGTGTTAAATGTTTTTTAATCTCAATAGCTTCAGCCAATAAATCAGTTTTTTTAGTAGTATAAAATATTAAATCAACTTGTTTTCTTATCTCTTTTTCAATTGATCTGTTGTTTTTAGGCAGCAGAAAAGCCGTTTTGAATTTTTTATTGAGAATGGATGAAATAGCAAGGCTTCTTTTGAGATGCCCTGATCCAATCATATAGTTGGAATCTGCCCGAAAATAAATCAACATTATTTTTAATTATTTGTTGTAAATTTATAAAAAATATATGCGGATGAAATTACTGCAAAGAACAACAATTTTAATGATTGCGATATTTAATTTTAATTGCTTTGTTTTTTCTCAAATTCCCAAAACAAATCTTCTATTGTGGCTAAAAGCTGATTCAGGGCTTGTTTATGATTTAAGTAAAAATGTTCAGCAATGGAGCGATGGGAGTGGAAAAAACAATCACTTTACTCAAGAAAACTCTATTAGCAAACCTTTGTGGAAGGATTCTGTGTTTAATAATAAACCCGCCCTACTCTTTAACGGATCGTCAACGTATTTAAAAAGCCTGTTGAAAATCGACTTTAGACAAGGATTTACTTTTTTTATCATAGGAAAAAACAATGTGCGAAAAAATTATAATGGATTATTTAGGCTTGCCGCTACTCCATTGGATAGCAGCGTCTTGGAAATGGGATTTGAAGCAGGAGGGACTGATAACGGGAGTGGGACATTCAATTATGTGGCTAATCGGGATTTTGGACTCAGATATTTTCAAATTCCAAACGCTCCTCCGGCCATCAATAATTTTTACTTATATGAGATACAAGTGAGGACTGATAGTATAAAGATATACATCAACAATGTTTTAGTATCGGCCATAGCCTCTGTACCAAGTTACATACCTACTTTGGCACTGAATGCCTATTTAGGCATTGACTATGAAGGCGGGTCAAATTTGAATGGGGCAATAAATGAGGTTCTGATTTATGAACAAAGTATTTCTAATGTTGACCGTACTTCAATATATTCATACTTAAATGAAAAGTATTCTGGAAAACCATATTTAGGCATAGATACAACACTCACTAGCTTTTGTTCACATACGATTTCGCTAGATAAGCCCTACGATAATTATTTATGGTCAACAGGGGATACTGTTTCGAGTATTACGATAAATAAATCCGGAACATACTGGGTTAGCGCCATGGATATTTTTGGCTTTTGGTCTTCAGATACAATATTAGTTACTTACCCTTCGTCTAATCCTCCTTTGGCGAATAGTTTCCTATGCGAAGGAAAAAATTTGAAATGGAACACCCTTTTGCCAAAAAATATGTACTCTTTTCAATGGCAAGACAACTCCTCCGATTCTATTTTTACAATTACCCAAGCAGGGAAATATTATGTAAAAGTAATGGATACTTCGGGGTGTAGCATAACCTCGGATACAGTAAATATTCAGCTTAACAATTACCCCATAGCTGCCACACTTGGCCCCGACACCACCTTCTGTGCGGGCAATACCATTGCTTTGGCTGCCGGTGCATTGCAAACAAAAACATACCAATGGTCAACCGGAGCAACAAGTGCTTCAATACCTGTTATGAGTTCCGGCCAATATTCGTTAATCGCTACCGATTCGCTTGGCTGTGTGGCCAAAGACACTGTAAACATTACTATTTCGGGCATTGCACCTAAATCGAGTTTTGTTTATAACTCTGTTAAGTGTGCCGGAGACTCGGTTGTACTAACAGATTTGTCGGCTGCGCCATCGGGAAACACTATTACCAATTACCTATGGAGTTTTGGCGATGCAACAACTTCCGTACTGCCATCGCCCAAACATTTGTATCTCTTGCCTGATACAGGCTTGTTCAATGTTAAACTTACGGTTACAACTGATGCGGGTTGTTCGAAGGATACAACCATTCAACTACATGTCTATCCAAAACCGGCTGTAAATTTTTCAAACACATTGGCTTGCAGCGGAAATACAGCTAAGTTCACATCAATTCTAAATTTAAAAGGCTATGCAGCCCAGTCGTACCTGTGGAATTTTGCTGATCTCGGAAGCGGTGCGAATAATAGCTCAACGCTTGTAAATCCAACCCATTTGTTTGCTAATCCGGGCGGTTATTTGGTAAAATATGTTGTTAAAAATAATAAGGGCTGTTCCGATTCGCTTACAAAACCTGTTGTAGTTCAATCGACACCTCAGGTAAATTTTACTACATCGGTAACCTGCGAAAAACAAAAAGTGTATTTTACAGATAGTTCTTCTGTACTATCTCCTGCAATACTTCAATCGTTCAGCACAAACTTTGGAGATGGAACTCCGGTAGGTACGGTTAAAAATCCTATCCACACATATACTATTATTGGTCCTTATTTGGTCAAATACATTGTTGCGGCAAACAACGGCTGTTCCGACACAATTTTAAAAACACTAAACATAAACAGTAAACCCATAGCCAAAATCGGACTTTCAGGTCCTTATTGCGTAAACAGCTCTATTGGTTTTAGCGATAGCTCGGTTGTTAATTTGTCATCAACAGCAAATTGGAAATGGACTTTTGACGGAACAATAAATTCAACTTTAAAAAAAACATCAAGCACATTTACAACCACAGGTACACACAACGCAAAACTTGTGGTTGCTTCGGTAGAAGGTTGTAAAGATTCAACAACACGTACATTTACCATTAATGGTCTTCCTACGCCGGGATTTGACTTTTCTCCATTGTTTGGCAACCCGCCTTTAACAGTAAACTTTACCGATCAATCTGTTGGTGCAATAAAATACAAATGGAATTTTGGTGATACAGGTACAAGCACTTTGTCGGCGCCTACACATATTTATCAGGATACGGGTCTTTACATTATTAATTTAGTTATAACCGATAGTAAAGGCTGTACAAATACAATTAGTAAAAGTTTCCAAATACAAAATGCAGTGTATGATATGGCGCTGCTTCAAGTACAGGCTGCAGTTGATGCAGATAATTTTTTAAACATTTCATTAAGTTTTGGCAATAAATCTACGCGTCCGCTTACAACTGCTGATTTTGTTGTGGATATTGAAGGTGATAACGGATTTAAAGAAACGTGGAATGGAAATTTAAGCATAGCCGGACTTACCTCTTATACTTTAAGCACTGCACCCAGGCTGAATACTACAACAGAACATAATTATGTGTGTGTTACTGCAAAAAAACCTAATGGGTTTCAAGATATATACCCGGATGATAACCAAATTTGCGTTGGGTTAAAAAGCGGCTCATTTATTTTACCCGATCCAAACCCT
>JADLGT010000027.1 GCA_020849195.1 Bacteroidia bacterium | reverse complement strand
GCTCTCGGGCAAAGTAAAATGATGAGCCGCCCTGTGCCTGCCATTCTTCACATTTTTGTTTATGTTGGATTTGTACTCATTAATGTTGAAGTGCTCGAAATGCTTATAGATGGCACCCTGGGTACGCATCGCTCATTATCATTTTTAGGCAGTTTTTATAATTTTCTCATTAGCTTTTTTGAAGTACTTGCTTTCCTCGTAACTTTTGGTTGTGTAGTTTTTCTTATTCGTCGAAATGTAATTCATGTAAAACGTTTCATGAACAAAGAACTCGACGGTTGGCCCCGATCCGATGCCAACATTATTCTGATAAGTGAAATAGTGTTAATGAGCGCCTTGTTTACCATGAATGCCGCCGATCAAATTTTACAAAACAGAGCGTACGAACATTATATTCAAGCAGGCTCATTCCCTATAAGTAGTTTGTTGACTCCATTGTTAACAGGAATTTCCAATAGCGGACTTGTATTTATTGAACGTTTTTGTTGGTGGATTCACATTGTCGGCATACTCGGATTTTTAAACTACCTCCCCTACTCAAAACACTTTCATATTATTCTTGCTTTCCCAAATACTTATTTTTCTAATCTTAAGCCCAAGGGACAATTTACAAATCTAACATCGGTTACCACCGAAGTAAAAGCCATGCTCGACCCTTCGTTTACAGCTCCATCTCCCAATCCCGATAAGCCCATTCGTTTTGGCGCAAAAGATATTTTCGATTTAAGTTGGAAACAATTGTTAGATGCCTACTCGTGTACCGAGTGCGGACGTTGTACATCTTCGTGCCCGGCTAATCAAACCGGTAAATTATTGTCGCCACGAAAAATTATAATGAATACACGCGACAGGCTGGAGGAAGTAAGCAAAAATATTGATGCAAACGGCGAATTTAAAGACGACGGAAAATCGCTTGGCAGTTACATTACCAACGAAGAACTATGGGCTTGCACTAGTTGTAATGCCTGTGTACAAGAATGTCCGGTAAATATCGATCCGCTTTCCATAATTGTTGATATGCGCCGCTATTTGGTAATGGAACAAAGTGCAGCACCTCAGGAGTTAAATCTTATGCTGAACAATATTGAAAATAATGGGGCACCTTGGCAATTTTCGCCGGCCGACAGATTAAATTGGGCTAAAGAAATTTAAAAATGAGCAAACACACACTTTCAGATTCGGAAAAAGACGGAAAAAAAATAAGCCCTGTTTTAAAACAGGGAATTAAAAATTTTCTGATTGACATTGACGGAACAATATGCGAAGATATTCCGAACGAAGAGCCCGAAAGAATGGCTACAGCCGCCCTTTACGAAGGAGCAGTTGAAAAAATTAATGAGTGGTACGATCAAGGTCATATCATTACCTTTTTTACATCGCGCACCGAGGCGCACAGGGAAGTAACGGAAAAATACCTCAGAGACAATGGATTTAAATTTCATGGCTTACTTGTAGGAAAACCTCGCGGAGGAAACTATCATTGGATTGACAATCACCCCATACAAGCCACGCAATACTTAGGTAAGTTTACCGACTTGGAAGAGAAACAAGGAACAATACAAGTTTTTAAAAAATGAGCGCCGAACTAAAAATAAAAACAATGGCCGAATACATGGCATCGGGCGAAACACCTGAACTCCTTTTTTGGGTGGGTTGTGCAGGAAGTTTTGACGAGCGAGCCAAAAAAATTACAAAAGCCATTGTTAAAATTTTAAATCATGTAGGAATAAAATTTGCTGTATTGGGTACAGAAGAAGCCTGTACAGGCGATCCGGCTAAGCGTGCAGGAAACGAGTTCCTTTTCCAAATGCAGGCCATGAATAATATTACTGTGTTGAATAAGTATAGTGTAAAAAAAATAATTACAGGATGCCCACACTGTTTTAATACATTAAAAAATGAATATCCGCAGTTGGGCGGTACTTACGAAGTAATGCATCATACACAACTTGTGCAGCAACTAATTGATAGTGGAAAACTGAAAGTTCAAGGCGGAGAATTTAAAGGAAAAAAAATAACTTTTCACGATCCTTGTTATTTGGGGCGAGGCAACGATGTGTACGAAGCCCCCCGTGATGTAATACAAAAATTAGATGTAGAACTTGCAGAAATGAAACGCAGCCGCGCTAAAGGTTTTTGCTGTGGTGCCGGTGGAGCGCAAATGTTTAAAGAGGCCGAAAAAGGAAACAAAGAAGTAACTATAGAACGCACCGAAGAAGCACTGGAGTTGAATCCTGCCGTAATAGCAACCGGTTGCCCCTTTTGCATGACCATGATGACTGACGGCGTAAAACATTTTAATAAAGAACAGCAAACAAAAGTTATGGATGTTGCCGAACTGATTGCAAATAACATCAACAAATAAATGGTAAAAACACATTACTTGTTCATGCCGACAGGTTGGAATCTGACAATTAATGAAACACACACATGAAAACATTTAATCAACTGCCCGCTCATTCTCGTGTATGGATATATCAAAGCACGCGCGAATTTACACCCGACGAAACCGATCGACTTAAAAATGAAGCTGACAAATTTATTGAGCAATGGACTTCACACGGAAGAAATATGGATGCAGCTATTGAGATTTTATACAATCGCTTTATTATTATTGCAGTTGACGAGCAAACAGCTCCCGCCAGCGGCTGCGGAATTGATAAGTCGCTTCGCTTCCTGCAAAATGTCGAAAAGCAATTTGACCTATCGTTACTCAATCGTACTCAGGTGGCATATAAAATTGGTACTTCGGTTTACACCGCATCTCTCGCCGATTTTGAAAAGCTCATCAACACTAAACAAATAACAGAAAACACAATTGTGTTCAATAATCTTACCGCAACTAAAGGAGAAATGAATACGGGATGGGAAGTGCCGCTTAAACAGAGTTGGCACAGCAGAATGTTAGTCAACTAACTTAGCGCCTATTTCTCTATTTGCATAAAAATAAAAAAAGGGCAAGCTACTTATATCGCACCGCTCAACCGCCTACCCTTGCTCGGTTCCCCGCCTGGGGGAGTTTAGCAGGAGCTGGTCGTACAAGACTTGCCCGTCGCAAAATTAATAATTAACCACAGATAATACATATTTGTATCAATATTGTACAAACTTGTCGAATTGACTCTCCTGTATAATCATCGGCTATTTTCCAACCTATTGAGCAGCAAAATCTTATATCTTTGTAAGTAAAATCAATAAGTATTCAATATGCAAAATCCGGTTATAAAATATGGTCTTATTGCAGGCATTATCAGCATCCTGTTACAGGCTGTTCTGTACATAATGGGCGTTCAATTTATGGCAACATGGTGGGTAGGAATAATTATGATTCTATTTATCATAGTATTGTATGTTGTTATTGCTATTCGCCTACGCAAAGACATGGGAGGCTTCATAACATTTAAACAAGCATTCACCAAAATACTATTAATATGGATTATTGGCGGCGCTCTTAACTTAGTGTTCAGCCTATTGCTGTACCACGTAATTGATCCCGAACTACCTCAAAAAATGCAAGACGCAATAACCGAAAAAACAATTTCGTTTATGGAAAGAATGGGTACGCCTCAGGAAAAAATTGATGAAGTAACAGAGGAGATGCAAGAGTCAGGAAATAAATTTACGGCACTGTCATTAATTACGAATTACCTGTGGGGAATACTAATTGGTGCTATTTTGGCCTTGATACTTGGCGCCAGCATTAAAAAAAATCCTTCTCCTTTTGATCAAACTCAAAATAATGTACAACAATAGTTTAGCAACTGCATGAATATTTCAGTAGTCATACCACTGTTAAACGAAGAAGAGTCGTTGCCTGAGCTAAGCGCATGGATAGCGAAAGTAATGGACGAAAATAACCTTTCGTACGAAATTGTTTTTGTTGATGACGGAAGTAAAGACGAATCATGGCAAACGATTGAAAAATTGTCGTTGGCAAACAAGCATATTAAAGCCATAAAATTCAGGAGAAATTACGGTAAATCGGCTGCATTAAATGTCGCATTTGAAGCTGCACAAGGCGACGTTATTATTACAATGGATGCCGATTTGCAAGACTCGCCGGATGAGCTACCCGGACTTTATAAAATGATTACAGAGCAAGGCTTTGACCTTGTTTCAGGATGGAAAAAAAAGCGTTACGATCCGCTTAGTAAAACTATTCCTACAAAATTATATAACGCCGCTACACGAAGTATTTCGGGAATACAGTTGCATGATTTTAATTGCGGATTAAAAGCATACAGGAAAGATGTTGTGAAAAATATTGAAGTGTACGGCGAAATGCACCGTTATATTCCGGTAATTGCCAAATGGGCGGGTTTTTCAAAAATTGCCGAAAAAGAAATTCATCATAGAGAACGCAAGTACGGTAAAAGTAAATTCGGCATAGATCGTTTTGTAAACGGTTTTCTCGACCTCATGACAATTACTTTTGTATCTAAATTCGGCAAACGTCCCATGCATTTATTTGGTTTGTTGGGTACAATAATGTTTTTTATAGGTTTTGCAGCAGCAGCCTATCTTGGAGCAAGTAAGCTGTACAATGTATATCATCATTTACCGGCACGCTTGCTTTCGGAACGTCCGTCTTTTTATATTTCGTTAACAACAATGATTATAGGCACAATGCTTTTTCTCGCAGGTTTTCTTGGCGAACTTATCTCACGCAATTCACCCATACGGAATAATTACTTGATTGAAAAAAAAGTGGGTGTTTAAATGAGTAAAAAAAAAAATATTATTGTTGGGCCGGCCTTCCCGCTGCGCGGAGGTATAGCTAATTTTAACGAAGCTTTATGTAAAGCATTTGGCGCAGCAGGCATCGACTCTAAAATATATTCATTCTCTCTACAATATCCCGAATTTTTATTCCCCGGCAAAACACAGTTCGATAAAGGATCGCCGAAACCGACAAACATTAAAATAAAAACCCTGATTAATTCGGTTAATCCGTATTCGTGGTATCAAACAGCCAAACAAATCAAAGCGGAAAACCCCGAGTATATTATTATTCGCTACTGGCTTCCTTTTATGGCTCCATGTTTGGGCACAATTGCCCGGCTCGTAAAATGGCGTACTGCTATTAAAGTAATTGCCATTTGCGATAATATTTTGCCGCACGAAAAACGCTTTGGCGATAAATGGCTTACAAGCTATTTTATAAAAAGCTGTCATGCTTTTGTTGTTATGTCGAATACAGTACTGGAAGAATTGAAAAATATTTACAGCAAAGCAAATGCAGTAGTGTTGCCACATCCCATTTACGATATTTTTGGTGAAATAATTCCGCGCGAAGAAGCCCTGCACCATATTGCTTTTAGGCAAGCACACAAGTATTTGTTGTTTTTCGGATTCATCAGAAAATACAAGGGACTTGACCTGCTGCTTGATGCAATGACCGACCCACGCGTGCGCAATCTTAACATCAAACTTTTTGTAGTCGGCGAGTGTTACGAAAATTTTGAATACTACATCACTCTTGTTCGCCAAAATAAATTGGATGGGAATGTAGTTTTTAAACCCGATTATATTCCTTCCGGAGAGGTAAAAAACTATTTCTGTAGTGTTGATATGGTTGTGCAGCCCTACAAAAGCGCCTCCCAAAGCGGTGTTACGCAAATTGCCTATCATTTTGAAAAACCTATGCTGGTAACAAATGTAGGCGGCTTGGCCGAAATGGTTCCCCACATGAAGGTAGGCTATGTTGTTGAGCCCGACAGCAAGGCAATTGCCGATGCTATTGTTCATTTTTATGAAAACAATATGGCCACACCATTTATTGAAAATATTAAAATCGAAAAAAAACGATTTCAGTGGAGTGCTTTTGTCGAAGGTGTTTCAGAACTGTATAATAAAATATAATTCACATAATAGTGTGGAATAGTTATTGTTTACAGGCTTTATAAGCCTTTTCTTATCTTTATAACCAGCATGACCAAAGTAAGATATATTTCCCTTTTCATTTTCATCATTGCCGGAAGCCTAGCTGTTGCTCGGCCAAAAGACTCGCTAAACCGTGTAGATAAAAACGGATGGCGACAAGGTCATTGGATAAAAAAAGATGAAAACAATAAGCCTGTTTACGATGGAGTTTTCGCAAATGACAAACCTGTTGGAAAATTTATTTATTATTTTCCATCAGGAAAAGTAAAATCGATAACAGTTTTCAGAAAAACGAATCAGGCCTATACACGTGTATTTAATCCGGAGGGAAAAAGAATCTTGGAGGGAAAAGTGATAGGCGAATTGAAGGACAGTACATGGATATTTTATACCGATAGTGATTAGCTTAAAAGTATTGAAAACTATTCCATGGGAAAAAAACATGGGCTTTTTTTAATGTATTACCCAAATGGAAAAGTGTTGCAGGAACAAAACTATAAAAACGATTTGTTAGATGGCCCCTACAAAGAATACTACGATAGCGGAAAACTTAAAATGGAGTTTAATTATGTAAAAGGTTTGCGCCATGGAAAAGCCTTGTTTTACTACCCATCCGGGCAATTAAGTGTGGAAGGGAGGTATGCAAACGATTTTAAAGAAGGCACTTGGAATTATTTTGCCGCGAACGGTGAGATGGACTGGCAAGTGGTTTATAAACGAAGTACTATTTTTAAATCGAAAAGATACAACGGTGTTGAAGAAGAATTATATCCGAGCAGTATTACTAAATTGCGAACTACCTATAAAAACGGACTTAAAAATGGTCCTTTTACCGAGTATTTTGATGCAGGTCAAATTAAATATGAAACCATTCCTGAAAAAGACGGATATCCACAGGAAAACAAACAAGTAATTGTAGGCCAAAAAATTAAACGTAAAGGAAATTATAAAAACGATAAACTTGATGGAACCATAATATATTATAAACTCGACGGAACAATTGAAAAGGAAGAAACGTACAAAGAAGGCGTTCTAAAAAAATAGGATCTCTCGTCGTTCACGATAGGTCGATCGATTTGTTCATTTATTTCAGTTAAATTTTTGTAATTTTTATTCGTAAACGTATTGTGAAAAAAGGTAAAGTTTTGGTAGCTATGAGTGGTGGAATTGACAGTTCCATTGCAGCCATGCTTTTGCACGAACAAGGTTATGAGGTTATTGGCATTACCATGAAAACATGGGATTACTCATCATCGGGAGGATCGAAAAAAGAAACGGGATGTTGCAGCCTCGATTCCATTAACGATGCCCGTATAATGGCTGTTAATCACGGCTTCCCTCATTATATACTTGATATACGCGAGGAGTTTGGTGATTACATCATCGATAATTTTGTTGACGAGTATTTGGCGGGTCGCACCCCCAATCCCTGCGTATTGTGTAATACACATATTAAATGGGAGGCCTTACTGAAAAGAGCCAATATGCTAAACTGCGATTATATTGCCACGGGTCACTATGCACAGGTGAGGTATGAAAACAACAGGTATGTTGTTTCAAAAGGTCTTGATGAACATAAAGATCAAAGTTATGTATTGTGGGGCCTGAGTCAGGAAAGTTTGAAACGAACTATTTTTCCGCTGGGACACATGCGTAAAAATGAAATTAAAAAAATGGCAATCGACAGAGGTTATGTGGAATTGGCTAACAAAAGCGAGAGCTATGAAATATGTTTTGTGCCCGATAACGATTACAGAGGCTTTTTAAAACGCCGTGTGTCCGGCCTTGAAGAACGTGTAAACGGTGGAGATTTTGTTTTGACTGATGGAACAGTTGTTGGTAAACACAAAGGCTATCCGTTTTATACAGTTGGTCAGCGCAAAGGATTGGAAATAGCTATGGGCGAACCCATGCACGTTTTAGAAATTATTCCGGAAACAAATCGAGTTGTACTTGGAACAAAAAACGATTTGGAAAAACAGGAAATGTACGTCCGAAATTTCAACCTAATAAAATACAATACAATTCCTGCCGATTTCAATGCCCTTACAAAAATAAGGTATAAAGACCCGGGCGCATTAAGCACACTTAACATAGAAGGTGATAAAATTAAAGTTTTGTTTCACCAAAAAGTTTCTGCGATAGCTCCCGGTCAATCGGCTGTATTTTATGAAGGAAATGATTTAGTTGGCGGCGGGTTTATTGAAAGAAAAAAATTGGGAGGCTGATTATTCGTCAACCCGAAATAAACAACATATAACTGTTGCATGAAATAGCCATATACCTTCGGCATACCAACTGAAATGAATATGGCGTATTCCCTGTCTGCCGACAGGCAGGCATCTGACAATTAAAAACCTAAAAACATATTCAGATGAAAACTATAATCCAATTATTTCTTTCTTTTACACTATTAACCACCATCTTTTCTTCTTGTTCAAAAGACGAAGCGCCTGCTATTGATATGGGTTATGGTTATTTTCCCAATACGCCCGGTAAATATGTTGTTTACGATGTTGATTCGATTGTGATGAATAGTTTCACAAAAACGGTTGACACTTTCAAATTTCAACTGAAAGAAATTATTGAATCGGTGTACACCGATAATTCCGGTCGGCCCGCTTTGCGCCTCGAACGCTATCGTAAAAATTACAGCAAAACTATTCCCTATAATCAAATGACTTGGACACTTACTGATGTGTGGTCGGAAAATCGTACGCCTACTACCGCTGAAAAAGTAGAAGAAAACATCCGCTTTGTTCGCCTTGTATTTCCTGTTGCTCAAAATAAAAAATGGAATGGAAATGTTTACAATAGCATTGGTGAATGGGATTATACTTACACTGAAATAGACAAAGCCAAAACTATTACAGGGATTACCTTCGATTCTACCTTAACGGTGCTTCAAAACAATCAGGAAAATTTAATCGATAAGCAATACTACCAAGAGATGTATGCAAAAAATATAGGACTTATTTACAAGCAAATTATTGATGTACATTCGGATGTAATTACAGCTCAACCAATACTACAGCGGGTTTCGAGCGGAATAATTGAGTATAAAGCCGTAATAAACAACTATGGAGGTTAATGCTCATAAAATGAGAATAATTTATTTGGCTGACATATTGACGCCTAAAAAAATCGGCAGTATTTTTGTAAACAAGTGCAGGAAGAAATTTGTATAACCCTTAAAAAATAAATTTATGGCTTTAGAATTAACCGACGCTAATTTTGATCAATTAGTAATTAAATCAGATAAACCCGTAGTGGTTGACTTTTGGGCAGAGTGGTGCGGCCCCTGCCGTATGGTTGGTCCTGCTGTTGAAGAGCTTGCCAAAGAATACGAAGGCAAGGCAGTAGTAGGTAAAGTAAATGTGGACGTAAACCCTAATGTCTCTGCACAATTCGGAATTAGAAATATTCCTACGGTATTGTTTTTTAAAAACGGTCAGATTGTTGACAAGCAGGTTGGCGCTGTGCCCAAAAGTGTGTACGACGGAAAGTTGAAGGCACAACTTTAAATTTGGTATCCCTCGATTAGTAAACTTTTAACTTTTATTAACGGGGTCGCTAATTGTTAACCAAAATGAGCGCACTGCCCTCACAACAGTTTAGGCAATTTTCTCACCTCGAAATTATTGCACGTCAGGTGGTGGAAGGGTTTATTACCGGCTTACATAAAAGTCCGTTCCATGGTTTTTCGGTAGAGTTTGCCGAACATCGCTTGTACAATAAAGGCGAATCGACTAAACACATCGACTGGAAATTATATGGTCGCAGCGATAAATTATTTGTTAAGCGCTTCGAAGAAGAAACCAATTTGAGATGCCACATCATCATCGATAATTCTTCGTCGATGTATTTTCCGGTTGATGAAAAAAAGCAAAAAGAGCAGCAAAATAAAATAACCTTTTCGGTTTATTGTTCTGCAGTATTAATAGAATTATTAAAACGTCAACGCGATGCAATAGGCTTAAGTATTTTTGACGAAAAACTGGAGTTGCATACACCTGCAAAATCAACTCCGGTACATCTTAAAATGCTCAATCACGAGTTGGAAAAACTTATCCGGTATCGTTCGCCGCATAATCGTAAAAAAACTTTTGCCGTTGAAGCCCTTCATCAAATTGCTGAAGCTATTCATAAACGGTCGTTGGTTATAGTATTCAGCGATATGATGGATGCCCGAAATAATCCTGACGAACTTTTCTCGGCGCTGCAGCATTTAAAGCATAATAAACATGAAGTAATTCTTTTTCATGTGGTGGATAAAAGCAAAGAAATTGATTTCAGTTTCGAAAACCGTCCGTATCGTTTCATTGATTTAGAAACCGGCGAGGAACTGAAAGTGAATCCAAGTGAAGTAAAAGAAAATTATTTGAAAGCCATCACTACGTTCGAACGTAATTTAAAACTTCATTGCAGCAGGTATCGTATTGATTTTGTTGAAGCCGACATCAATCTCGGCTTCGATCAGGTACTCGTTCCCTACCTGATTAAACGTACCCGAATGCAGTGAGTTGCTTTAATCTTGAACACTTTTAAATGAATTTTTCGATTAATTATTGAATTACTCCCCTACCCTCTTTATTGCTTCAGTTGTTTCCTTGAAAAGTATTACCTTCGCTAAAATTTTAAAACTGATGTTTATGAAAAAGAAATTATTTGTTATTGGTCTATCTGTAATGATGATGGTTGTTAAGCCTATATTGGCACAGGATGCCGATCCTGCAAAAAATGTAATTAAACTCAACCTTTTTGCACTTGGCTTAACAGATATTTCTTTACAATACGAACGCTCGTTACATAAAAATATTTCGGTGGCTTTATACAGGCCGGTTTTATTCCTTCGCATGGTCTGCCCTCGCCTATTAATTCGGCTATCCCTTCCGAAGTAAGTAACATTAAAATTTCCGGTGTTAGTCTTAGTCCCGAATTCCGTTGGTACCCGGGCAAAAAAGAAGTTAAGCAAGCGCCGCGCGGATTCTATTTCGGTCTCTATATGCGCTATTCCAGCTACACTGCCAGTGGATCGTTTACATATAAAGACTCAACCTATTATCCCGCTTTCGTTCAAGACAAGCCTGCTTCGGGCAGTTTTACATACACAGGTATTGGCGGAGGTTTAATGCTTGGATACCAATGGGGAATCAGCAATAAAGTTTCCATTGACTGGTGGATATTAGGAATACACGGTGGAACAAGCGCTGTACATATGCGCGTTGATGCCGCAGGCATTGGCGAATCGTCTGAAGATGTTCGCAAACAATTAGACGACATAGACATTCCGGGTGCTACAAAAACTTCGAGCGTTTCGGGTAATACTGCAAAGCTGGATATTACAGGATTACCATTTTTTGGCGTACGTACCGGTTTTTGTATTGGAATAGCATTTTAATTAAACCCTCCACCTTTTAATGAACGCCTTCTATTCGGGAGGCGTTCGTGCTTTCCGACAGATTGTCAGTTTCTGTTTGATGGCATACGCTTTGAGATTGAACTTTATAATTTTAAAAAATAAAACTTCATTAATATGCAAACCGGAAAGATTAACGTACAAACGGAAAACATTTTCCCCATCATTAAAAAATTTCTTTACTCCGACCACGAAATATTTTTACGTGAGTTGGTGTCGAACGCTGTAGATGCAACACAAAAGCTTATTGCAATTTCAAAACTCGGAGAATATAAAGAAGAAACAGGTGAAACAAGTATTGAAATAAGTATTGATAAAAAACAGAAAACAATTATCATAAAAGATAAAGGTATTGGCATGACAGCCGAAGAGGTTGAAAAGTACATTAATCAGGTGGCTTTTTCGGGTGCCGAAGAATTTGTACAAAAGTATAAAGACAAAACCGATGTAAATAATATTATTGGTCATTTTGGTTTAGGTTTTTATTCTGCTTTTATGGTTTCATCGAAAGTGGAGATAATTACAAAAAGTTATAAAAGTGAAAAAGCAGTTCACTGGGAATGTGATGGAAGTCCCGATTATAAAATAGAAGAACACAAACGCAGAAAAAGAGGTACCGACATTATTCTGCATATAGCAGACGACTCTGCTGAATTTCTTGAACCATCACGCATTCAAACGCTTTTAACCAAGTATTGTAAATTTTTACCCGTTGAAATTAAGTTCGAGGATAAGGTAATTAACAACACTCAACCTGCATGGACAAAAACACCTACTTCTTTAACCGATGAAGATTACAAGAAATTTTACAAGGAACTTTATCCAATGACGTTCGAGGATCCATTGTTTCATATTCACCTGAATGTTGATTATCCTTTTAATTTAACCGGCATATTGTATTTCCCTAAAATCAAGCAACGTTTTGAAGTGCAAAAGGATAAAATACAGTTGTACTCTCGTCAGGTATTTATTACCGATTCGGTTGAAAACATTGTTCCTGATTTTTTAATGCTTCTGCGTGGTGTACTCGACTCACCCGATATTCCTTTGAATGTTTCGCGCAGCTATTTACAGAGTGATGCTAATGTAAAAAAAATAAGTACCCACATCACAAAAAAAGTAGCCGATAAATTAGATGAGTTATTTAAAAAAGAC
This sequence comes from Bacteroidia bacterium, assembly GCA_020849195.1. Classification (GTDB taxonomy): domain Bacteria; phylum Bacteroidota; class Bacteroidia; order JABDFU01; family JABDFU01; genus JABDFU01. The sequence continues at coordinate 379 of JADLGT010000027.1, read as the reverse complement.
AGAAAAGATTTTGAGTCGAAATGGGAGGATATAAAAGTCTTTATTGAGTACGGTATGTTGTCGGACGAAAAATTTTACGAACGCGCACAAAAGTTTGCACTCTTCAAAACCACTGACGGAACATTGTTTACCATGGAAGAGTTTGAGAAAAAAATTAAACCGACACAATCCGACAAGGATAAACGACTCGTTTACCTTTATACCACCGACCCTGTAGATCAGCACAGTTACGTAGAGTCGGCAAAAGCCAAGGGCTATGAAGTATTAGTTCTCGACACCCCTATTGATGCGCATTTCATTAATTTTCTCGAATCGAAATTAACGGACACAAGTTTTGTTCGTGTTGATGCCGATACAATTGATAAAATAATTAAGAAAG
>JADLGT010000026.1 GCA_020849195.1 Bacteroidia bacterium | reverse complement strand
CCACGCAATGCTGCTGCAGGTACACTCAAAATGCAAAACTCTAATCTAGTTGCCGAACGAAATTTGAATTGTTTTCTATATTTTTTATTAGGCGAAAAACTTCCTCATCAATCGCATTACGAAAACATGCGCGAAACAAAAAAATGGGGTTTTCGTGTGTCGGATAATATGGTGAAATGCAATAATATTGCAGCAGTGCTTGAGTACATTGACTATTGGGATAAGCATCGTCACGAACTCGAGTTTGACATTGATGGGATAGTGATAAAAGTAAATTCGTACGAACAACAAAAATCATTAGGCTTTACCGCTAAATCGCCCCGATGGGCTATCTCTTATAAATTTAAAGCCGAACGCGTTTCAACTCTGCTCGAGTCGGTTTCGTATCAGGTGGGGCGAACGGGAGCCATTACGCCGGTAGCTAATTTGAAACCGGTGTTGCTTGCAGGCACTACTGTAAAAAGGGCTTCGCTTCATAATGCCGATATAATTGAAAAGTTAGATGTTAGACTTGGAGATATGGTGTACGTTGAAAAGGGTGGAGAAATTATTCCCAAAATTATTGGAGTAGATTTATCAAAACGTCAATCACACTCGTATAAAATTAAATACATAACCCATTGTCCGGAGTGCAACTCCTTACTTGTTCGCAGCGAAGGAGAAGCTAATCATTATTGTGTGAACGAAAGCGGGTGCCCTCCGCAGTTAAAAGGAAAGATAGAACATTTTGTAAGCCGTAAAGCAATGAATATTGATTCGCTTGGTGGAGAAACCATTGCTCAGTTGTTTGATGCAGGGTTAATTAAGAACATTGCGGATTTGTACGATCTTAAAAAAAATGATTTACTTCCTTTGGAACGCATGGCCGAAAAATCGGCAAGCAATCTTATTGCCGGTATTGAAGTATCAAAAAAGGTTCCTTTTGATCGCGTGTTGTACGCGCTTGGTTTACGCCATGTTGGTGAAACAACGGCAAAAAAATTAGCCTATTATTTTAAAACTATTGACGCATTGATGAAAGCCGATGTAGTTCAACTGCTTGAAGTGGGCGATATTGGAGATGTAATTGCCCAAAGCATTGTAGAACATTTCGGCAACAATAAAAATTTAGAACTTATTCAGCGACTTAAAAATAAAGGAATTAAATTTGAGTTAAGCGGAGAGCAGTTGGCTGCAACAAGCAATAAATTGCATAATCTTACATTTGTTATTTCGGGCACTTTTGTAAAATTTTCGCGCGATGAGTTAAAACGGCTGATAGAACAACATGGGGGAAAAAATACAGGATCTGTTTCAGGTAAAACCAATTTTTTATTGGCCGGTGATAATATGGGTCCCGAAAAACTGAAAAAGGCAGAAAAGCTTGGTGTGAAAATTATTTCGGAAAGCGAATTTGAAAAAATGATTGACTAAAAATGTATTTTAAAAACATACGTAAAATTATTGGTTCCTACCTGCTTAGAACCGAAGCCTCTCAACTGAGGAGAAATAAAACCGCATTTAATATTGCCGATGCAAAAAGCTTCGCGATTTTATTTGAGGCGAGCGAACTCGAAGATGTGGACTTGATTAAAAAATATGTGATATATCTGAAGGAGATGAAAAAGAAGGTGCGTGTGATTGGTTATTTTGATGCTGAGTTTCCGCCTCATTTTACCTACTCGAAATTAGAATATGAATTTTTTAATTTAAAAGAACTCACTTGGTTTTTAAAACCATCGGGTACATTTTTTGATGCGTTTTGTGAGGAAGAATTTGATGTGATGATTGATTTGAATATATACGATCATTTCCCCTTAAAGTACGTAGCAACCTTGTCGCGGGCACAATTTAAAGTAGGCAAGTTTAGTGAGGAAAATAAAAAAATTTACGATTTGCTTATCGACACCAAACCGGATAAATCGTTTAAATATTTTTTGCAACAAGTCGATATTTATTTGGGTATGATTAATAAAAAAACAACATGAACTTTATTTTATTTGACGATACATTCCGCGACGATTTATTGCCACTTGCGTTTACCCGCCCGGTAGCCGATATTCGAATTGGCATACTTACCATTCGAGAAAAGTGGGAAAAAATGCTGGGTAAAAAAACATCAACTCAAACACAGGATTACCTTTCAGTAAAATACCCCGTTGAATTTACTATTGACGAGGATAATATTTGGCTAAATGGTAGTATTTGTCCAAACGCAAAGTTGATTGAAGAGATAAATCAACTGAAACCATTGCAGGCCTTGTATTCCGGTGATGTACTAATTGCCTTAAATTCAGGAAGCACTAACGAAATTTCATTAAAAGAGAATGTTTCGTTTGTAAAAAAATTTGAAAGTCATGCTTCTGCCTTAAAGCTGAACAACCTGTGGGATATTTTTGTACACAATGGTAAAGCACTATCCGACGATTTTGAATTGATAACACATGGGCGTAATTCCATTACATTAAGTCAAAGTAACAGAATTATTGGTGTTGAAAATATTTTTGTTGAAGAAGGCGCAAGGGTGGAGTGCGCAATTTTAAATGCATCCACCGGTCCTATTTATATTGGTAAAGAGGCGGAAATTATGGAAGGCACAATGGTTCGCGGACCTTTTGCATTATGCGAAAATTCCACTTTAAAATTAGGCACCAAAATATACGGACCCACTACAGTAGGTCCTCATTCGAAGGTTGGAGGTGAAGTAAACAACTCGGTTATATTTGCTTACAGTAACAAGGCTCACGACGGATTTTTGGGAAACTCGGTAATAGGCGAGTGGTGCAACATAGGTGCGGATAGCAACAATTCAAATCTTAAAAATAATTATGCCGAAGTTGATTTGTGGAATTATAAACTAAAAGATGTTACAAACACAGGTCTTATTTTTTGCGGGCTCATTATGGGCGACCATTCGAAGTGTGGCATTAATACAATGTTTAATACCGGAACGGTAGTTGGCGTTAACGCTAATATTTTTGGGGCAGGATTTCCGCATAACTTTATTCCCGATTTTTCCTGGGGAGGACATGAGGACAGTATTACCTATAAACTCGATGCAGCCTTGCACGTAGCTGCTAAAGTAATGGAGCGACGTGGCATAGCCCTGACCGAAGCCGATAAAGAAATTTTGAAACACATTTTTGAAATTACTACTTCATTCAGGAGCTAATACCTTAAGCAAAGGACGGAGAGGAAGCACTACTAATCTCCCCATTTAATACCGATGTGATATCTGTAATGGTCCAATTTCATTGCCCCAAACAGCTATCCGATCGGCATTATACCAATATTGATTGGAAAAAATATAAATCAAATTGGTATAAGTTTGGATTTGGGTTGGGGTGGTACGACTATTTACCGGGTATTTTTATCTGATTGACTGCGATAAAAATTGTTAGTGATAAACTTATTCAGGGTAATGTTATTTTTTAGTTGTTGAATTTTCTCTGCGTTTTCGTTGTTTCTGATTTCTTTATCAATACTCCTGCGGAGAATCCCACTACGTTCATTTTTGCCTGTGATACAAGTGTGTTGTACCTGCGTTTTGTGTTGCTCATTTTTT
>JADLGT010000025.1 GCA_020849195.1 Bacteroidia bacterium | reverse complement strand
GACCTGTGGCACCCGTGGCACCGTTGGTTCCGTTAGTTCCTGCTATTCCTGTGGGACCGGTTGCGCCGATGGGACCCATTGCACCTGTTGATCCTGTTGCTCCGTTGGTTCCGTTAGTTCCTGCTATTCCTGTGAGACCAGTTGCGCCGGTGGGACCCGTTGCACCTGTTGCACCGTTAGTTCCTGCAATTCCTGTGAGACCGGTTGCGCCAGTGGCACCCGTTGCTCCGTTGGTTCCTGCAATTCCTGTGAGACCGGTTGCGCCGGTGGGACCCGTTGCACCGTTGGTTCCATTTGTTCCCGCTATTCCTGTGGGACCGGTTGCACCGGGAAGTGCATTACCTGCATACAACGCATAAGGTACCGACATCAACTGTGTTTTTCCAAGTGACAGAAATCCGCTTCCATTATAATCTACAAAAACTTCGAGAAAGTGAGGAGCAGATCCCCAGTTAATTGCAGAAAAAGAAGATGTCGAAGTTTGAGTGCCTTTCCCAATTACAAGATTGAATAGCCAAAACTTATTAGTTGTAGTAGAATGTTGTTCGGTAAATGTTAAGGATCCTGTTATTTCAAACCGAACATTAATATTTTTATTAGCGAGTATATTTCCGGTATTATCGCGTGCAACGGCCTGATAATTTATACCCTGCGGGGAACCCTGTGCAATGGCACGAAATACAGTGCCACTCAATAACATAAGTAGAAATAAGCAATAAAGTAACCTTAGTTTCATCTATTTTTTCATTTTAATCTTTGGAAGTCTGCTTCCAAGCAGACTGAATAAAATAATTTGACCATTAGAGCACTGCATTTCTAATAAAAACTGGTGTTTAATTTTCTCCCCCTACTGTTTCAAATATAAAAAAAACTAACAAGCTGAAATACAGAAAAACAGATTTTAATAACGATCAATTCGATGCCACTTGTACGTCATCAAGAATAAAAAGTTTCATTTATTTATTTCCCATGTAATTTCAATCTCAAAATTTCCCCAAGTACCAATGAAATCTGTACCTCATTGAGATTATACAGGATTTCAATCCAAAAGCCCAAACGTTTTGTATTTGTGCCCCTGACTTCTAATGCACAATCAGAGTTAAAATCATTTTAAAAATAATATCTTTGTGGCTTTTCAATTAAGAATTACAGAATAGTGAAATATAGAATTCGGGATGTAGCGTAGCCTGGTATCGCGCCAGCATGGGGTGCTGGAGGTCGTGGGTTCAAATCCCGCCATCCCGACTAAAATTATTGATCTTAAACCAATAAAAAAATCGAATGAACTTAAAGTTATATTTTTACTTTTCGCTTGTATTGTTTTCATATTGTATTCTTAATACCGAACAATTACTTGCTCAAAATTCAAAAAACTTGTATAAAGATTATTTTAATGAAGGAGACAAAGTTTTCCTTGAAAAAAACTATATCGAAGCTGTAAATTATTTTTTAAAAGCTTATAAAATTGATTCCGGAAACGCCAACATAAACTATAAATTAGGAAAAGCTTATTTATTCTCTCCTAATCATAAAAATAAAGCCGAAAGATACCTTTTAAAAGCCAGTAAAAATGCCACCGAACGCTATCATGAGTTTGATCCTTCAGAAACTATGGCGCCTTTAATGGTGCATTACTATTTAGGCTTAGCTTATCAACTTAACTATCGCTTTAGCGAAGCAGCACAAAAATTCCAGTATTGTATCGATCTTTTTCATGATAAAAATATGCCGGCCGAACTACAATTGCATATTTCCCAATGCAATACGGGTATAGAATTACTAAAAAATAAAGTTGATATAAAAATTGAAAACCTTGGAACAAACTTTAACACTATATATCCGGAATACTGCCCTGTGATTAATGCCGACGAATCAACAATTATATTTACTGCCCGCCGGCCGGGTGGTGTAACCGATGAAAAAACTCCTGACGGAAAATATTTTGAAGATATTTATATCAGTAATAAATTCTCTGAAGGAGGATGGTCGAAACCTCGGCTCATTAGTCGTTATATTAATACTGATGAAAGCGACGCATCCATTGGTCTTTCTGCCGACGGACATCAATTATTTGTTTTTAGCCCTGAAAACGGCGGTGATATTTTGTCCAGTAATTTCGATGGCAACAGTTGGACGGTTCCACTTCCGCTTGGTTCCGACATCAATACTCCTGCTTGGGAAACTCATGCCTGCGTATCGGCCGATGATCAAAAACTTTATTTTGTAAGCGATCGCCCGGGAGGATATGGCGGACGTGATATTTACCGCTGCGTCCGACTTCCCAATGGAAACTGGAGTTTGGCAACTAATCTTGGCCCTATAATAAATACCGCAAACGATGAAGACGCACCCTTTATTCATCCGGATGGCGTTACCTTGTTTTACAGCAGTAATGGACCCAAGAGTATGGGAGGATTTGACATTTTTTATGCAACAAAAATCGACGATCCCGAGAAAAAAAGAAATTCGGCAAAATGGAACAAGCCTATCAATATGGGCTATCCGATTAATACAACCGGTGATGATATTTACTATGTTATTTCAACCGATGGCAGACGAGCCTATTTTTCTTCAGAGCGCGAGGGTACTATCGGTGAAAAAGACCTATTTAAAATGACACTCAGCACAAGCGTTGTTGATCCGGTAACGCTGTTGGTTGGCTACCTTACTTTCGACGGAAGTTCAGAAAAAATTCCGAGAAATGTTATGATTACTGCAACCGATGATGAAAGCGGAGAGGTTGTTCAGGATATAAAACCAAATAAGCAAACAGGAAAATATCTGATGGTTCTTCGCTCGGGGCCTACCGGAAAATCGTACACTGTAAAATACGAGTGCGACAATTATTTACCTGTTACCGAAACCATAAAAATTGAACCCGGCAGTTCATACAATGAGCTAAAGCGGGAAGTGAAATTACGATCGACTAATCTTGAAACCAAAAAATCCGGCTCCATATCCATCAACGGAATGGTGCGCGGAACGGAAGGAAAACCCGTAAGCGATGTAAAAGTTATTATTAAAGACAACATCAGTGGACAAATTGTAAAAACATACGAAACCCTAAATGATTCGGGCTATTACTATGCTTCATTGGAATCTGGTAATAATTACAACATGTCATTTGAGGCCCCGGGATATATTTTTCATTCCGAAAATGTTGATATTCCTAAGCAAGCCGATTTTACTGATATAAAAAGAAACGTTCAGCTCGAAAAAGTTGCTGCCGGTTCTTCTATTGTATTAAACAATGTGTTTTTTGAAACAGGTTTGTCCACCCTAACAAAAACCTCTAAAACCGAACTCGAAAAAGTATATGATATTTTAATTCAAACTCCTTCCTTGCACATAGAAATATCGGGACATACCGACAATACCGGTAACGAAGACGCTAACCTGCGTTTGTCGCAAGCACGGGCACAAGCTGTTGCCGACTATCTGATTAATAACCCACGTACTTATTACATTGCGCCGTATTATTTCAAGGGTATTGACAAAAAACGTATTGTGCCCTTAGGTTACGGATCATCAAAACCTATTGCCGACAACAAAACAGAAGGGGGCATGCAAAAAAACCGGCGAGTGGAACTAAAAATTATCAGTACAAAATAATTTATCCTCAACATTTAAAAATTTGCCTTATCAGTGCCTCATTTTTACATTTTTTGTAATTTGGCACTATGGTTGTTTCTAATCAGTTTATGAGAATAAAGCATAAATATTTCTTTAATTATTTTTCAGCATTAATCACCGTAATTTTTATTTCGACTTCTTATGCTCAGCATAAACCAAATTCTAAATTTCTCGATCCACGCGAGGCCCAAGAACATTTTGAGCACAAAAATTATCAGGCGGCATTGAGGGTTTATAAAGAATTGTTAAAACGCGATCCCGATGATGCTGAATACAATTTAAAAGCCGCCCTCTGTTACCTCAATACCAACCTCGATAAAACACAGGCAATACAATACCTTGAAAAGGTTGTTCAAAAAGACAAAAACAATAGTTTGGCTTTATTTTATTTGGGTAATGCTTATCAATACGCCAATAGATTCGATGAGGCAATAAAATCATATACTGCTTTTAAAGAAAAATCATCAAAGAAAGATTTACAACAAGCCGAACGTGCTATTGAAACTTGTGAAAACGGAAAACAACTTATAAAATTTCCTTTGAATGTTACCTTCGAAAATTTAGGTAAAGATGTCAACTCGGAATATCCCGACTATCATCCGTTCGCAACTCAAAACGAATCTTTTATGGTTTTTACTAGCCGCCGAAAAGGGGGCAAAGGGTCCAGTCCGGAAATGGACGGATTTTATGCGTCCGATATTTATATGACTACTGTTAAAAATGGAAATTGGATTAAAGCAAGCAACATCGGAAGTCCGGTAAACACCCCCTTCGACGAACAGGCTGTCGGTTTATCGCCGGACGGTGAAAGCATGACAGTGTATATTGACCACATAGACAGCTTAGGAAATATTTATATTTCGAATTACAACAAAGAAAAATTTCAACGATTAAAAAAACTGAACTCAAACGTAAATTCAGGATTTGAAACATCGGGATCGATCAGCGCCGATGGAGAAATAATTTTCTTTTCGAGCGAACGGAATGGCGGAATTGGTGGAACAGACCTTTACATGGCAAAAAAATTGCCTTCGGGACTCTGGGCAATTCCACAAAACTTAGGGAGTGTGGTAAACACCATTTACAACGAAGATTTTCCACATTTTTCTGAAGACGGAAAAACACTGTACTTTGCTTCGCAAGGGCACTCGAGCATGGGCGGCTACGATATTTTCAAATCGACCTACAACGCCGAAAACAATACATGGACAAAACCCGAAAACCTTGGTTACCCTATAAATACAAGCGACAATGATTATACAATTTCATATACCGAGAACGAACGCTCTGCTTATATTTCGCGCGTACGCGAAGGCGGCATGGGCGATTTAGATATTTGGCGGCTTCGCTTTAACGAATCCGAACAGCGCTACACACTTATTTCGGGCTATGTTAACCTGGTTGACAGTACGGCGAAACGCGAAGACTTGCTTATTACTGCTATCAATCTCTCTTCGAATGAGCAATTGGTATTCACACCACTTCCGTCAACAGGAAAATACGTGATGGCATTAGTTCCCGGAAAATATACAATAACAGTTGAAGGTAAAAACTGTACCGCATTTACTGAAACAATGACCATATTTGACAAAGGTTCTTTTCAGCGCGAAATAAATAAAAACTTTGATCTGAGTAAAAAACCTTGACGCATTGTCTTCCTTTAATTCTTGCTTGAGTACTTTAGTCTTCTAAAAGAATTTTATTTTGATATTAAAATCAACTCAAATCTTAATTTTACGCGAATAAATTTTTAATTGAATAACAAACGTGAAACTTAACCTAACACGCCCAATTGCTTTTATCGACCTTGAAACAACTGGAGTAAATGTTGGGTCGGATCGGATTGTCGAAATTTCGATTTTAAAATTACAACCCGATTACTCGAAAGACATTAAGACCAGAAGGATTAACCCGGGTATTGCTATACCGCCACAAGCTACTGCCATACACGGCATAAGCAATGAAGATGTAAAGAATGCCCCAACCTTTAAAAATATTGCGCGCGACTTAAACCTATTTTTAGCAAACTGCGACCTTGCCGGATACAACTCAAACAAATTTGATGTTCCACTACTTGTTGAAGAATTTTTAAGGGCAGAAATAGATTTTGATATGAGCCATCGCCGGATGATTGATGTACAGAATATTTTTCACAAAAAAGAACAACGAACGCTTTCGGCAGCCTACAAATTTTACTGCCAAAAAGAACTTGAAAATGCACATAGCGCAGAGGCAGATACACTAGCTACATACGAAATACTCGAAGCGCAGCTCGATAAATACAGCGACTTAAAAAACGACATTAATTTTCTTAGCGAATTTTCAACACAAAATTCAAATGTAGATTTAGCCGGAAGAATTATTTATAACAAAGAAGGTATTGAAGTATTTAACTTTGGCAAACATACAGGCAAGGCTGTAGCTGAAGTTTTTAAAACCGAACCGTCGTACTACAAATGGATGATGGACGGAGATTTTCCATTGTTTACTAAAAAAATAATTACTCAGATACGGCTTAGTGCAGTGTCCAATAAAAAAAATTGATGTGCCATGAAAATAATATGTATAGGTCGAAACTATTCCAATCATATTAAAGAAATGAAATCGGAAACGCCGGGCGAACCGGTTTTTTTTATGAAGCCTGATACTGCCTTGCTTACCGACGGAAAACCATTTTACCATCCTGATTTTTCAAATGAGATACACCACGAAGCCGAACTTGTTTTAAAAATTTGCAAAACAGGTAAACACATTGACATAGAATTTGCAAATACTTATTTCGATGAAATTGGCATCGGAATTGACTTTACAGCTCGCGATTTGCAAGCGGCCTGTAAAGCAAGCGGCCATCCGTGGGAAAAAGCGAAGTCGTTCGACAACTCCGCTCCTATTGGGAATTTTTTACAAAAAAATAATTTTAAAAATATTTCCGATATTAACTTCCGACTCGATATTAACGGAAAAACTATACAAAAAGGCAATACAAGCGATTTATTATTTCCGTTCGATAAAATTATTTCATACGTATCGGGATTCGTAACACTCAAAAAAGGCGACCTCATTTTTACCGGAACCCCCGAAGGGGTTGGTCCTGTTAAACCAGGCGATAAGCTAGAAGCGTTTATTGAAGAAAAAAAAATGTTAGCGTTTGAAGTGAAATAATACCATTAGCTCATATAAAACAGACCAAAAAAACCGATAGTCCACAGTTTTCACTATACAATGGGGAGATTTATTTTTCAAACTCAATTGCAAAAAACAAGTTTAATCTGCAAACGCTTATAAAAACTAAAGGGATGATATAATTATATCATCCCTTTAGTTTTTATAAACTCAGCTACGCTATTTTACAATTGTTGTATTGCCTTTTAGTCTTACTTCGGAGTTTGTTCTCAAGCAAGTACCTTTGAGGTACCAAACGTACGTTCCCGAATCCATAGCAGCACCTTTTCGTGTGCCATCCCATCCGTCAGCCTGTTTGAATGATTCGAACAACAAGTTACCCCAACGGTCGTATATAGCCCAGTAAATATTGGTTAAACCATTACCCTGAACATATAACATATCGTTTTTACTATCTCCATTTGGTGAAAATATATTGGCAATAAATACATCTTCTTCATCGGTACAAGGCTGCCTAACCGTTATATTAATTTTTGCTGTAGCCGTACAACCGTTCTTGTCGGTAGCTGTAACAGTGTAGATGGTAGATACTGTCGGCGTGGCAATCGGGTTAGGACAAGTGGTACAAGTTAAACCCTCGCCCGGAGACCACGAATAAGTTACGCCTCCAACAACTGTTATCGAAACGCTGGCTCCCTGCTGAATTGTTTGTTGAGCCGGAATTACATTTATTGTAGCCGAACTGATACTGTTAATTGTATCGGTTATTGTTATTGTACAACCCTTACTATCAGTAGCTGTTACTGTATATATTCCGGGAGCAAGATTGTCGGCGGTGTCCGTAGTGTCGCCATTATTCCAGCTAAACTTGTAAACGGGTGTACCACCACTTGCTGTTGCAGTAGAAGTTCCATCGTTAAATCCGCAAAGTGCATCTTTTCCGGAAGCTTTTATTGTCATAGCCGGAGGGTTAGTAAATGCTACTGTTGAAGTAGATGAACAACCTTTGGTATCGGTTACAGTTACAGTATATGTATTAGCACTTAACGAATCTTGCACATCGGTTAACGATGAGCTTATTGACGATGCTCCTGTACTCCAACTATAGGTGAAAGGAGCGCTTCCACTAGTTATTGTAACAGTTGCTGTACCTGTATTTGTGGCATTACATGCTACATTGGATGTAACGGACGCAGCAGCTTTCGGACCATTTGAATTGCCAATAGTTACACTTGAGGAAGCAGTACAATTATTCGCATCGGTTACTGTTACTGTGTATGTACCTGCTGCAAGCCCAGTCGCTGATGCGCCTGCTGTAGAATTACTCCATGTATAAACTAATGCACCTGTTCCTCCCGATGCATTAGCAATTGCCGATCCGTTGCTTAAACCACAGGCAGCATTGCTAGATGAAAATGTTGGGGCATTAAGCACAGGTGGCTCAGTTACAGTTACTGTTGTAATAGCATCACATCCATTCGCATCTCTAATGGTTACAGTATATATATCTGCTTTAAGAGTTGTTGCATTATCTGTTGTTGAACTTGTTGTGCTAGTTGCACCCGGATTCCATATATAGGTATATGGGGTTGTTCCGCTTGTAACAGTTACTGTTGCCGATCCGGTGTTACCGCCATTACATAATACAGGAGTGGAATTGGTTGTAATAACCGATGGACCCCCGGTATTAACTACAATAGCTGAGGTAGATTTT
>JADLGT010000024.1 GCA_020849195.1 Bacteroidia bacterium | reverse complement strand
CTATCACCCAATCGCTTGTTTTCTTTTTATCGTATCGGCACTCGTTGCAAATCCAGTCGATAGCTTCGCCATATTTATCTCTGCGGGCTGTAACGCGTAACACCTCTTCGCCTTTTAACCATATACGCGCTTTTCCGGCACAGGTTTTACAATCGCGATGTGCATCCTGTGGATTTGTAAACCATACACGGCTTTTGAAACGGAATGTACGATCGGTGAGGGCTCCTACGGGACACACGTCGATCATATTACCCGAAAATTCGTTGTCAACGGCATGTTGAATGTACGTTGATATTTCGGAATGATCGCCGCGAAATAGCATACCATGATAACGCTCCGGAGTAAGTTGTTCGGCCAATTTCACACAGCGGTAGCAGTGGATGCAGCGCTTCATGTGTAATTTTATTTTGTCGCCAATATCAATTGGGTCAAATTCTCTGCGGTGGAATTCGTAACGGGTATAGGCTTCTCCGTTTTCGTAACTAAGGTCTTGCAAATAACATTCGCCGGCCTGGTCGCAAATCGGACAATCTAAAGGATGGTTGACGAGTAAAAATTCAACCACTCCGGCGCGCGCTTCAAGCAAATCGGGCGAGGTAATATTTTGCACTTCCATTCCGTCCATTACTGTTGTGCGGCACGAGGCAACCGGCTTTGGCATAGGGCGCGGATCTTTATCAGACCCTTTACTTACTTTAACAATACAAGTGCGACAAAACCCGCCTGTTGCGTTTAATTTAGAATAATAACACATGGCAGGCGGAACAATGTCGCCTCCTATTTTTCGGGCAGCCTCCAGTATAGTGGTGCCATCAGGCACTTCTATGGTATGTCCGTCTATGGTTACTTTAGGCATATTTAATATAGTTCGAGGTTCAAAGTGCTTAGTTCGAAGTGGCTTTACATTCCAACCCCTGTTCTACAAATTTACTCCCTTTATAATCAGTTTTCTTTAAATAATTTAATAGCCCTGATACTATATTTACAACTTTAATAATTTGAACTAGCTCCCCTTCCAATTCTGGGTAGATATATATCCAATTTCATTTGCAATTAGTAACTGTGTTTTTAGTTCATATAAGGATCCTTTAGAGATATATAGGAAGCGTATAAACTCTTTGTTACTACTCCTTCCATACCCTTCAGCAATATTTGATGGAACCGAAACAGATGCTCGTCTAATTTGATCGCGCAAATTATAATCTCTCATCCATTTATCACTTGAAGTTATTTTGTAAATATTCACTGCAAGCAACTTAGATTCAAACCATGCTTTTAAATCCTCTAATTTCTCAACCTTATTATTCATTTTATTTGCTTCGAACCGATCCCGATAACTATCGTAACCTCGAACCTCGAACCATTTTATAGTTCCTGTAAATTATTTAATCTATAATAATGCCTTACATCTTTAATGTTCTGCGGGTTTTTTACATACTCTTCAAACTCTGCACGGAAGTGCCGAATGGCGCTGGCCACAGGCCAGGCTGCTGCATCGCCCAAGGGGCAAATTGTTTTCCCTTCAATTTTTCCCTGAACATCCCATAGTAAATCAATATCGGCGGAGGTACCACGCCCTTCTAAAAATTTTCGTAATATTTTTTCCATCCACATGGTTCCCTCGCGGCAAGGGCTGCATTGTCCGCAACTTTCGTGATGATAAAAGCGGGAGAAATTGAACAAGTTTTTTACAATGCTTGTGCTTTCATCCATTACAATAAATCCGCCCGAACCCAACATGGTTCCGGTAGCAAAACCACCCTCGCTAAGCGATTCGTAAGTCATCAAGCGAGGTTCGCCTTTGGCAGTTTTTAAAATTAATTCGGCAGGGAGAATTGGTACTGACGATCCTCCGGCTACAACTGCTTTCAGTTTACGCCCTCCTTTTATACCACCGCAGTAGTTTTCGGAATAAATAAATTCTTCGACGGGAACACCGAGTTCAATTTCATAAACGCCGGGCTTATTAATATGGCCGCTGGCCGAAATAAGTTTTGTACCGGTGCTTTTGCCAACTCCTATTTTAGCATAAGCTTCGCCACCCATGTTGATAATAGGAACAACGGCAGCAATAGTTTCAACATTATTAACAACAGTGGGTCTGTCCCAAACACCTTTTACGGCAGGGAATGGCGGCTTTATACGAGGGTTTCCGCGTTTCCCTTCGAGCGATTCGATGAGGGCTGTTTCCTCGCCGCATATATACGCACCTCCTCCGCAATGTACATGCAAATCGAGATTGAAGCCACTATTTAAAATATTTTTTCCGAGTAAGCCCGCAGCATAAGCTTCATCAATTGCATTTTGCAAAATATGAAACTGAAACATCATTTCGCCACGGATATAAATGTAAGATGTGTTGGCGCCAAGAGCGTAACTTGAAATAATCATGCCCTCGACAAGGATGTGCGGCTTGTGCTGCATGAGGTAGCGATCCTTGAATGTGCCCGGCTCACTTTCATCGGCATTACAAACCAAATGACGGGGAACGCCTTCGGGTTTTGCAATAAAACTCCATTTCATGCCCGTTGGGAAGCCTGCGCCACCACGCCCGCGCAGCCCCGATTTTTGAACTTCGGCAACAATTTCCTCCGGCTTCAACTTCAATGCTTTTTCTAAAGCGGTATAGCCACCATACGATTTGTAATCGCTGAGTGAGCAGGAAGAGGTTATATTATCTATTAACAGTTTAGCCACGAATTACACCAATTTTCACGAATTATAAAATGACCCTTTTGAATTTTGAGATTACACTATCTATTAACAGTTTAGCCACGAATTACACCAATTTTCACGAATTATAAAATGACCCTTTTGAATTTTAGGGAATCTTCTCCAAAATTAATAATAAGCCCTAACTTAAATTTTGATGCTGCTAAATAATTTATTGTTTGTTTGTAATGTGCGTCAACAACACCTTGCTGAGCTTTTATTTCTAAAATTATTTTGTTGTCATAAACAAAGTCTGCAAAATAAAAATGTGGCAGAACAATTTCTTTATAGCTAATCTCGAATTTCTTTTCTCTTTCAAAAACCCATCCCTTACCCTTGAATTCAAGTTCCATCGCATCTTTATAAACAATTTCATTAAATCCTTTACCAAGAATCCGATGAATTTCCATACAAACGCCAATCACATCATACACTTCCTGCTTATACAACAAGTTTGATAAGCCATACACCTCTGCAGCTTCTTCTAAAACTTGTATATCTTCCAATTCCTGTTCCATTAATCATTCGTGTAAATTCGTGGAATTAGTGGCTATATGTTTTTTATCCCAATGTGTTACCAAAGCTTCTTCTAAAACTTGTATATCTTCCAATTCCTGTTCCATTAATCATTCGTGTAAATTCGTGTAATTAGTGGCTATATGTTTTTTATCCCAATGTGTTACCAATTCGCCTTTTGATTTATAATCCTGTAAAATTGAATCGACTTTTTCAAGTGTTAAATTCTCATGGTACGTTTCGCCCACCTGCATCATGGGTGCAGAGCCGCAGGCAGCGAGGCACTCAACAGTTTTTAAAGTAAACATTCCGTCTTTTGTTGTTTCGCCCTCTTTAATGTTTAGTTTTTTCTCAATATATTTTACAACATCTTCGGCCCCCATTAACCAACACGGACCAGTACGACAAACTTCGATCAGACATTTGCCAACGGGTTTTAAATTAAACATACTGTAAAATGTTGCTACTTCATATACTTCAATAGGAAGGATTTTTAAAATGGAGGCAACATAATCCATCACAGGAGCGCTTAACCATCCATCGAATTCGGCTTGTGCAATATGCAGTATAGGTAGTATTGCCGATTTCTGTTTGCCTTCGGGATAGCGTTTGATGATGCGATGAACAAGCTCAAGCGCTTCCGGAGAAAATTCTATTTTTTTATTCGCCATACTTCTATTGGTACTAATTCATTATTGTATTACGCATCCAACTCTCCCGCTATCACATTCATGCTGCTCATTGTTAAAATGGCGTCGCTCAGCATCCGGCCTTTAATCATTTCGGCGTAGGCCTGGTAATAAATAAAACAAGGTCTGCGGAAATGCAAGCGGTAAGGATTTCGACCACCTTCGCTTATTAAATAAAATCCAAGTTCGCCGTTTCCTGCCTCAATGGAGTGGTAAACTTCGCCAACCGGAACATTTGTTTCACCCATAATAATTTTAAAATGATAAATAAGCGCTTCCATATTGTTATACACATCTTGCTTATCGGGCAAATAAAATTCGGGAACATCGCCATGAAAAATGTTTGTCGGTTCCTTTTTTATTTTTTCGAGCGCCTGTTTTATTATACTGATACTTTCCCACATTTCCTTTTCACGAACCATAAAGCGATCGTAGGTGTCGCCATTCGTTCCGACAGGAATGACAAACTTAAATTCCTCGTAAGATGAATAGGGATTCATCACACGCACATCGTAATCAACACCTGCGGCGCGCAAATTAGGTCCTGTAAAGCTATAGGCAAGCGCCTTTTCGGCTGTTATAGAACCGCAGTTAATAGTGCGGTCCATAAAAATACGATTGCGGATAAGCAGGTTTTCAAACTCTTTTAATCCTTTTTCAAGCTCCGGCAGGAGTGTGTTTATTTTATCCCACACCGTTTGGTTCCAGTTTCGTTCAAACCCGCCTATGCGACCAATATTAGTGGTTAGCCTTGCGCCACAAATCTCTTCAAATATCTCATATATTTTTTCGCGGTACTGGAACACATACAAGAACCCCGTCATTGCGCCGGTATCAACACCAATAACACTGTTGCAAATAATATGGTCGGCAATGCGCGAAAGCTCCATAATAATAATACGCATGTATTGCACTCGCTTTGGAATTTCGGCTTTGATTAGTTTCTCAACCGTCATGTGCCAGACCATATTATTAATGGGCGAAGAGCAGTAGTTGAGTCGATCGGTAAGAGGTGTTATTTGATTGTAGGGGCGATGCTCGGAAAGTTTTTCAAATGCCCGGTGTATATATCCAATCGTTGACTCTGCATCAACAATTATTTCTCCGTCCATTTTAAGTACATTCTGAAAAAT
>JADLGT010000023.1 GCA_020849195.1 Bacteroidia bacterium | reverse complement strand
TTTCAGCGGTGATTTTGTCTCCTTTGATTTTGTTAACGAGATTCGTTTTATACTCCATCCGACAATTAAAATCTTAAATATATAAACAGGTGAAAAATTTTTCATTTATATATGAATTGTCGTGGTATATATATAGACCCGGTATTCGAACTTTTTACTCCCGCTTACAAGAGCATGGAAAAGAAAATTTTCCAAAAAAAGATGCTGTACTTGTTTGTTGTAACCATGTAAATGCCTTTATGGATGCTATTTCGATGCAGGTTAGTAATTCCCGTCAAATTTTTTCGCTTGCACGCGGCGATGCGTTCGGCTCATCATTCATGTCGTGGCTGCTAGGTCAATGGAAAATAATTCCGATTTATCGTTTATCCGAAGGTGCAGAAAATCTTAAAAAAAATGATGAGAGTTTTGCAACAAGCCATCATGTTCTTCAAAACAGAAATCCATTAATAATTTATCCGGAGGCCATTTGCGTACAAGAGAAACGCCTCAGAAAATTAAAAAAAGGTGCCGCACGTATTGCATTCTCATTTATCGAAAAAAATAATTTCGAATCGGATTTGCTCATTCTGCCCGTTGGAATGAATTACTCCGATCCAAAAAAATTTCGCAGCGATTTATTAATTAATTACGGCAAGCCCTTGTCGGTGTTGGCATACGCCGATTTGTATAAACGCGATAAGCCCCGTGCCATAAACGAGTTTACGGCGGCACTCGAAATAGAAATGAAAAAACTATTGGTTCATATCGAACATCCCGAAAACGATGAACTGGTCGAACAGATTTATACAATTTATAAGCCCCTATTATTTTCCGAACAAAAATTTAATCTCAAAAAATTAACTGACGATTTTACAATTAACCAATTAGTAGCCGATGCAGTTAATTATTTTCACACAAATAATCGCGCTTTAATTGAAACAGCAAAGCAGAAAATGAAAAATTATTTTGATTGGCTGAATGAATTTAAAATTACGGATAGCGCGCTTGACGGAAACAAACTTAAAACGCTTACTATGCCGCGAATTGTTGCAGATATAGTACTACTTATCGCCGGAACACCTTTTTATCTATTGGGATTATTAATGAATTATATGCCTTACAAGTTAGGACTTACAGTGGCAAATAAATTAGCTAAAGATGTCGAGTTCCATGCTTCTATAAATCTTGCCGTAGGCTGGACAATTTGGTTAATCTATGCACTGCTTCAATTACTAATTGTGGGTTTGCTATTCCATAATTGGATTTTGCTATTAAGTTATGCTGTGCTTATACCTCTTACTGCCGGCTATTCATTATGTTTTTACAGGTTTTTGGTAAGTAGTACAGATAGAAGGAGAGCATTAAGACTCAAGCAAACAAAGCCGAACAAGTTTAACGAAATATTAAAACAACGGGAAAATATTATTGAGTTACTGAATAATGCAAAAGAAAATTATTGCCGGCTATTAAAAACACAGGCTAAACAGACAGTATAGAAATTTATTTTTTCGCTTTTCGCAGCCACAACTTTTCGCCTGCCAAAGGCTCTGTTCCCGGCTGCATATTGTTTTTACTGTACAGCTTTTTAAGTTTAATTCCATATTTCTGCGATATGCTGTACATGGTTTCGCCGGAAGCTACAATGTGAAAATCATCCTGCCCCTTATTACGCTTAGGTTGCAAAAAAATAATTTCTCCTGACTTGAAACGCCCTTTTTCTTTTACATCTTTTAGCTCATTGTATCTGTATATTAGGCGCGGGTCAACACCATATTCGGTGCTGATTTCGTCAACCGTTTCTCCGGTACGGGTAAATATACACTTGCGGTTGTTTATGAATTGAACAGTACGTTTGCTAACCGACAAATCATAGCTTCCGTTTTTTGTAGTATGTTTTTCTTTATGCGATTTTTTCTCATGGTCTGTAAAATATTTATCGACCGATGCGATAAGTTCGGGAGAAGGAGGTTTAATAGTATCGAGTAAATACAAACTATAATCTTCTATAATTTTTATGAGCCGCTTTGCATAGTGAGGGTCGGTGGCATAGCCCGAAGCTTTTAAGCCATTCGCCCAACCTTTGTAATCGGTAATGTTGAGTTGAAACAAAAAGGCGTAGCGAGGTCTTGATTTCAAAAAGTTAGAATGATCGACATACGAATCGAAAACGCTTCGGTATTTTCTGAAACATTCATTTTTTTCATCATCGTCTTGAATATACGTGGGCCCCGACCACTCCTTTTGGCACTTAATACCAAAATGATTATTGGCCTTTACGGCTAAGGGACTATTGCCGCAATCCGACTCCTGTATACCTTGTGCAAGTGTTATGCTAGCCGGAATACCGTCTTCGTGCATCTCATGTACGGCATCGTCTTTATACTGTTCAATGTATTGCTTGGCACTTTTTCGCAATGGTGGCGCTTGAGCAATTAACAGCATCGTACTGATAGACAACAGGAACAAAATAGCGGAAGTTCGTTTCTTCATACACATATCAGCATAAAAAATGAAAAGCAAAAATACGAGAATCGTGGTTTCATCGATTCAATAATGCCTTAGGATTTTTAACATTCGTCTGTTATTAATACACAAAGACTTGTTTATTTGCCATAAAGATTGAAATTTGCAAGTAATAAATACCAACTAACGATGAAGAAAATATTTTTATTATCAGTAGCGTGCCTTACATTGCACGTTGCAACCAATGCTCAAAGTGGCGCACATATCGAATACAAACTGACCAGCGATGTTGGTGCCAATGGAAATATAGGGGTGTATTTTTCGGATGGCAATTCGCGTACCGATATGACAATGGCTATTCCTCAGTTACCCGGAGGCGGAATCGATATGTCCACCATCACTCAAAAAGATAAAAAAGACACTCACTATCAACTCAATAATAACAATAAAACGTATAAAGAAATTAGTTCAAAACCCTCCGATAAAACTGCTGAAGAAAATCAGGATTGTGAAGTTACTGTTCTCGGACACGAAAAAATTGGCAAGTACAATTGTACGCATGTAAATCTAAAACAAGGAAAAACTAATCGCGAAATGTGGATGACTACCGAAATCCCCGACTATCAACATTACGCTTCCATGAAAGGAAAATATATGGGTAACGAAAAGATGCGCAAAGCATTGGCCGATAAAAATGCGGATGGTTTTCCGGCTAAAATGATTTATAAACAGGAAGGCGGGCACGAAGGTAAAATGACTTTAGAGTTGGTTAAGTTTGAAAAAAATCCGGTAGCTGCCGAAAAATTTCAAATCCCCCCAGGCTATACCAAGTCGGAAGGAACAAGCGCAGGCATCGTGCCCAATGCACAGGACATGATGAAAATGACACCAGAAGAGCGCGCCAAAATGCTCGAGCAATTGAAAAAACAATACGGCAAGTGAGTTAATTATCTTAACCCGCCTGTGTGTATGGCAAGCACTTTCGATCCTTTTTTAAAATATTTTTTTTTGACTAACTCAAGTAATCCAAAAAACATTTTTCCGGTGTACACCAAGTCGAGGGGTATGTTGTGCTGTTTTTCAAATTCATTTACAAATTGCAGCAATTGCGAAGTTGATTTAGCATAACCCCCGAAATGATAGTCGGTATTGATACTGAAATTATTTTCGGCGGGCTGCAAAGCGGAGTGTTTTTTTACGTACTCCATTCTAAATTTTTTCACTTCATCTAATAAAAAATCCCCACCTTTTAATATCGAAAAACCTATTGCTTGCTGCTGTGGTTTTAATGATAAACTTATTCCGGCTAATGTGGCGCCGGTTCCGCAGGCACAGCATAAGTAATTAAAATCAATTTCGTTCGCACCCCTTGCAATTTCTGTACAACCTTTTACACCTAATATATTCGATCCGCCTTCGGGTACTAAATAAAAATTCCCAAATTGCTTTTTTAGCTGTTCAATAAAAATAGCAGTGTGTTTTTCTCTATAATCTTTTCTGCTCACAAAATGCAAAACCATCCCGCAGCTTTCAGCAAAAGTTAAAGTAGGGTTTAATTCTGCCGGCCGCTCCCCTCGTATTATTCCAATCGATTTAAAACCAAATTCCTTACAGGCAGCCGCAGTTGAATAAATATGATTGGAGTAGGCTCCTCCGAAAGTTAAAATGGTATCGTGCGCCAAGTGTCTTGCTTCCTGCAAATTGTATTTTAATTTGAACCATTTATTTCCGCTTATTTGTGGATGAGTAAGGTATAATTGATACACAAATAACTCCACATCAAGTTCGGGAATATTCAGTTTAACTATCGGTGGATTAGGGTTAACGCTTTGCAATGTGTCTAATTTTTTTCTGCTTCCTTAAAAAGAGATTTTGCACTATTCATAATCACGATTTAAGAAATATAAAGTTAATGCCATGCACGGAAATAAAACATCACATATCCGGGCTTAACTATAAAAATACCTAATTTTGATTCCAATGAATGAGTTTTCAAATAAACCCAATTTGGATCCGGATGATTTTTATACCACCGAAGACGGGTACATTGTATTTACCGAAAAATATTTGCTCAAACGCGGATATTGTTGCCAAAATGGATGCAAACATTGTCCGTATGGGTTCAATAAAAAAACAGGCATGATTGATAAAAAAATAATTCGACCGAACAATGACAACCGAACAATTTAAGAAAGCAGTGCTTGGCGGAATACCCCAAAAATTACCTGCGCTAAAACCCTTCGATTCCACCGTAAACCACGCCCCCAAGCGGAAAGATATTTTGACGGTTGAAGAAAAAAAACTCGCACTTAGAAATGCTTTGCGTTATTTCGATAAAAAGCATCATGCTATTCTTGCAAAAGAATTTTCGGAAGAATTAAAATTATATGGTCGTATTTATATGTATCGTTTTCGTCCCGATTATAAAATATATGCAAGACCATTAAAAGAATATCCTTTCAAGTCGAAACAGGCGGGCGCCATAATGCACATGCTCAGTAATAATCTTGATTACGCCGTAGCTCAACACCCGCACGAGTTAATTACCTACGGTGGCAACGGTGCAGTATTCCAAAATTGGGCACAATACCTGCTCACTATGAAATACCTTGCCGTTATGACGGACGAGCAAACACTTGTTTTATATTCCGGTCATCCGCTCGGTTTGTTTCCTTCACATAAAGATGCGCCTCGTGTTGTTATTACAAATGGAATGATGATTCCTAATTACAGCAAGCCAGACGATTGGGAACGTTTTAATGCTTTAGGTGTAACACAATACGGCCAAATGACCGCCGGTTCGTTTATGTACATTGGCCCCCAAGGCATTGTTCATGGTACTGCCATTACTGTACTAAATGCTGCACGCATGATTGCGAGTAATAAAAAAGATTTAGGAGGACTGGTGTTTGTAAGTTCGGGATTGGGAGGAATGAGTGGTGCCCAGCCAAAAGCTGCGCGAATAGCGGGTGTTATTGGCGTGATTGCTGAGATTAATCCTTTGGCAACACGTAAACGCTACGAACAAGGCTGGGTGGACGAAGTGCATGAAAATTTAGATAAGTTGATTGAGCGGATAGAGTATGCACGTAAAAATAAAGAGGCCGTTTCGCTGGCTTATCAAGGCAATGTTGTTGATCTGTGGGAAAAATTGGCTGAACGTAATGTAAAAGTTGAATTGGGATCCGACCAAACATCATTGCATAATCCTTGGGCCGGCGGTTATTACCCGGCAGGTATTTCGTTTGAAGAGGCAAAACAAATGATGTCCGACAATCCCGAACAATTTAAGAAACAAGTTCAACAATCATTGGTTAGGCATGTTGTTGCAATAAATAAATTAGCCGGTCGCGGTATGTATTTCTTTGATTACGGGAATGCCTTTTTGTTGGAAGCCGGGCGTGCCGGAGCTGATGTGTTCAAATCTTCTTCCACTACCTCGTCGAAAAAAAGCGATGTGTTTAAATACCCTTCGTACGTTCAGGATATATTGGGTCCTTTGTGTTTCGATTATGGATTCGGGCCTTACCGTTGGGTGTGCACATCGGCCAATCCAAAAGACCTTGAGGTAACGGATACATTAGCTACACAGGTGCTTGAAAAAATATACAAAACAGCTCCGAAAGAAATTAAACAACAACTGTCCGATAATTTAAACTGGATTAAAAATGCAAAAAACAATAAACTTGTAGTGGGTTCGCAAGCACGCATATTGTATGCCGATGCCGAAGGTCGAGTGAAAATTGCCCAAGCATTTAATAAAGCCATAAAACAAAAAAAAATTTCAGCTCCGGTGGTGTTAGGCCGCGACCATCACGATGTTTCCGGTACCGACTCGCCATACCGCGAAACGTCAAACATTTATGATGGTTCGCAATTTACCGCCGATATGGCTGTACATAATTTTGTGGGCGATGCGTTTCGAGGTGCTACATGGGTTTCGTTGCACAATGGCGGTGGAGTTGGCTGGGGCGAAGTAATTAACGGAGGATTTGGATTGGTGTTGGACGGAACAAAAGAAGCAGAGCGAAAGCTGAAAGCTATGTTATTTTGGGATGTGAACAACGGCATTGCACGACGCAGTTGGGCTCGCAACAAAGAAGCTAATTTTGCAATTAGACGTGAGATGAAACGCGAAAAAAAATTGAATGTTACCTTGCCGAATATAGTGGATGATTCTACAATTAATAATATTTTTTAAACATAACGGAGATTATACAATTTCTATTACATAATTACGCTTTAAGACGGGCGTAAATCATCATTCGAAAAGAACTCAATACAATTTTGTAATTTTTTCGAGTTCGGAAGGTTTCAGCACAACAATTTTTTTTCGACCGGAAGTACGAATCATTTTTCGTTGTTTAAAATCTTGCAGCATCCGGATGAGTGTTTCTTTGGCTGTGCCTACGTATTGAGCTAAATCATCCCGACTGATGCTGATTACCGGCAATTTATTTTTATAGCGATTCCGTCGATATTTTTCATTTAGCACAAGTAAACTTAATGCTACGCGCTCCCTCACCGGATACATGGCAAATACCGAAATGGTATTTGTCCATACCGTAAATTCATGTGCCATATTTCTCAGCAAGCGATTTGAAAGATCTAACGAATGACTTACCGTACTCAAAAATTTTTCGCGAGGAATAAATGACACAACAACATTTTCGAGCGCAACAGCCGAAACAGGATGTGGCTCGTTTGAAAGGATAGAGCGGTAGCCCATAATTTCGCCTTTACAGTAGATGTAAACAATCTGTTGACCTCCTTCTTTGTTGGTCTTAAAAATTTTTACTTTCCCTTTTCGCATAATGTAAATGCCCGTTGGGTAACTTTTTTCTTTAAAAATACTTTTTCCTGTTTTAAATTCTCTGCGAATCATGTTTACTTTCAGCTCGCGAAATTCTTTTTTAGGCAACCCATCGAGAAGCGAATCGGTATTAAAATGAAATTTATCAATATAAAAACTCATGAGGACAAAATTAAAAGTAAAACACAACACATGATTGATAAATGTCAATGAATCATTCCAATAGCCGCTCTAATTTTATCAACGAAAATTTGTGGTAAACAGAATTAACAAAAAAAGCCTACAAATAATTTTTTGTACGGTAAAAAAGCAATAGACCAATACACAAACACACTTGCTGTTTGAAACGACTTAAAATTGATAACGTGATGGATTTGGATAAAAAGAAAAATTGGGCAGTACAAAAAATCAGAAAAGCGCCCGACTCCGATGACATAGAAAGTATTATGCGCAGATTGGTGGATAAGCTTATTGACGAAAATATTACAGGCCCGGGTCTAAGTATTTTTATGCAACGGCTACACATTGAATTATGTAAAATTAAAACAGGAGGAAGCGATTTTATTGAGTTGAACAATATTAAACGAGCTATTGAAATAACCGAAATGTATGGCAAGGCATTAGGCATAAAAGTATTTTTTTACACACTGAATTGAACAATGGATTAGTTTTTTAGCATGGCAGACCTGCTAATCCCGACATACTCGTATTTCTCACTTTCAATCTATCCTCATTATGGAATTCGCAAACCAAATTCCATTAAGATTTTATATTCGAACAGCATATTATTTTCAAAAAAATTGTATCCGCATAATAAAGAAAAAGACACCAGCGCTTATTTCGTAAAACCACTTCACCTTAACTTCATTGTAGCTTTATAGGTTTGTACAAAATTATTTTCAAGATAATAGTTGCATTAAGTACTTGATAAACTTGTTTACAAACTGAAAAACTTAATTTACTGATGAATAATTTTCTGAAAATATTTACCGGCATATTCGCACATTTGGCTGTGTTCCTATATCTGCTTCCGTTTGTACCCCTGCCTCTGCACTCCTCTTCTTATGTTCTTACTCAGTACCCTCAAAATTTAATATCTAAAAGAACAAATGGTGCTTATGAAAAAAGCATTGCAAATTATACGCACGAAATAAATAAAGATAAAGTTTGTTTTGACTTCAATTTGGATTTGCCGATAACGCAACATCACCCGTTCATTTCGGCTGCTTCCGAAACAAACGAACATTGTACAGACTTCAGCGATTTCTCCTTTCAATATATTTTACCATCATCTTACAGAGGACCGCCGCCGCTCGGTTAATTGTCGTTTAATTATTTTCAAAACGTATTATTCAGGAATTAGTATGCTGTGATGTTGTTATCAACGAAAAAACAAATTGTATTTGCCCGGTTTTAAATTTTAGATGCTTGAATAACAAGGAGTGGTAATAGTTTCCAAAATTAATTTTTCAGCGTAAGCGCCTAAACGAACATATCATTATGAGAAAAATAATTCCGTTGATAGGCCTGATTGCCTTTTTAAGCATTGCAGGCTGTAAGTCCGGTAACGAGAACGAAGAGCCTACCCGGTTTTTAGTTACTAACCCACTAAAAATTGATACTGCCATAATAAATGATTATGTGTGCCAAATCCGCGCCATACGCCATATTGAACTGCGGGCACTGGAAAAAGGGTACTTACAAAACATTTACGTGGACGAAGGTCAATTGGTGAAAGAAGGAGAGGATATGTTTCAGATTTTCCCAATGGTTTATCAGGCCGAACTACAACGCGCAAAGGCAGAAGCAAATTTTGCAGAAATAGAATATCAGAACACAAAATCACTTGCCGACAGCAATGTGGTATCGAAAAATGAATTGGCCTTAGCAAAAGCCAAATTTGATAAGGCCAAAGCCGAGCAAGATTTAGCACAAACACACCTTATGTTTACCCAAATAAAAGCACCGTTCAGCGGAATTATGGACCACTTTCATGTACGATTAGGAAGTCTTGTTGACGAAGGCGATTTGCTTACCACATTATCCGACAACAGTAAAATGTGGGTTTATTTCAATGTACCCGAAGCCTTTTATCTCAATTACAAAGCGCATGTAAAAAAGGATAGTATGATGAAAGTAAATTTGGTTATGGCCAATGGAAAAACATTCGACCACATTGGTATAGTTGAAACCATCGAAGCCGATTTCGACAACCAAACAGGTAACATCGAATTCCGTGCTACATTTCCGAATCCCGACGGATTGCTCAGACATGGCGAAACAGGTAACATAGAAATTGTAACTCCGCTTAAACAAGTTCTATTAATTCCTCAAAAAGCAACATACGAAGTGCTTGAGAAAAAATATGTTTTTGTGGTAGATAAAAATAACGTGGTGAAATCGAGAGAAGTTGAGATACAAGCCGAAATGCCCGACTTATATGTAATTAGAGGAGGAATAAATGAGAATGACAAAATACTTTTGGAAGGATTACGTAAAGTAAGCGAAAATGATAAAATAGAATTCGATTATAAGGATCCTAAAACAGTTATTTCGCATTTAAAATTATACACAGAGTAAACTAGCAGTAGTTAATACGAAAAAGTATGTTTAGTAAATTCATTCATCGACCGGTTCTGTCTATAGTTCTGTCTTTAAGTATAGTTTTCATGGGACTTTTGGCCATCAATACCTTGCCCATTTCTCAGTTCCCACAGGTAGCGCCACCCATGGTGGTAGTAAATATTGCCTATCCGGGCGCTAGTGCTAAAGTGTTGGTTGAGTCGGTACTTATACCGATGGAAAAAGCCATTAACGGAGTTCCGAACATGAGGTACATGACTTCCGATGCCACCAGCGCAGGCGAAGCCACCATATCGGTGTTATTTAATGTGGGCACCGATCCGAGCTTGGCTATGGTAAACGTAAAAACACGAATAGAACAAATAACCAATCGTTTGCCGGTTTTGGTACAGCGCGAGGGCTTGATTGTTACCTACACTTCGCCCAATATGCTCATGTTTATAAATTTGTATAGCACCGATCCTAAAGCCGATCAAAAATTCCTGTACAATTTTGCCAATATAAATATTATGAATGAGGTGCAGCGGCTGCAGGGTGTTGGCCGCTCGCAAGTACTTGGTACTAGACAATATGCAATGCGTATTTGGCTTAAGCCCGATCGCATGAGAGCCTACAATGTTTCCACGCAAGAAGTCATGGAGTCATTGGCTTCACAAAGCATAATCGGGTCGCCCGGTCGCATAGGGCAAAGTACCGGTAAACGATCAGAATCGTTAGAGTTTGTATTAACCTATAAGGGCAGGTATAACGATCCGGAAGAATATAAAAACGTAATTATACGCGCCACCGCCGAAGGAGAAGTTCTGCACTTGAAAGATATTGCCGATGTTGAATTGGGAAGTGAATTTTACGATATCTATTCCAACCTCGACGGGCACCCCTCTGCCGCCATCATGCTTAAACAAAACTACGGAAGTAATGCGAGCGAAGTTATTAAAGAAGTAAAAGCCAAACTCGAAGAAATTAAAAAACGAACATTCCCTCCGGGGATGGATTACCAAATTACCTACGACGTGTCCTCTTTTCTTGATGCCTCTATCGAAAAAGTGCTTCACACCTTGGGAGAGGCCTTTGTGTTAGTAGCCATTGTGGTTTTTATTTTCCTTGGTGACTGGCGTTCTACGCTTATCCCTACACTTGCTGTTCCGGTATCGCTAATCGGGGCCTTTGTTTTTATGAGCATTTTTGGACTTACCATTAACCTCATCACACTTTTTGCTCTTGTGCTTGCCATAGGTATTGTGGTTGACGATGCCATTGTGGTTGTGGAGGCTGTTCACGCTAAGATGGCCGAGAAGCACCTTAACCCATACAATGCTGTAAAAGCCGTTATGGGCGAAATTGGCGGAGCTATTATTGCTATTACATTATTGATGGTAGCAGTGTTCGTTCCGGTTTCGTTTATGACAGGCCCTGTAGGTATTTTTTACCGACAGTTTTCTATTACTATGGCTTGTGCCATTGCGCTTTCAGCCTTAGTAGCACTTACACTTACCCCCGTACTTTGTGCAATGATATTGAAGGATACGCATGGGAAGCCGAAGAAAAAAACACCAATAGAATGGGCACTCGGAAAGTTTAACAACTGGTTTGAGCGAATAACCGGAAGGTATGTAAAACTACTTGGCTATATAGTACACCGTAGAGTGGTTACATTCGGAATATTGATTGCCTTCTGTGTTGGAATATGGACAATGGGAAATGTACTGCCATCAGGATTTATTCCGAACGAAGATCAGGGAATGATTTACGCCATTATACAAACGCCTCCCGGCTCAACGCTCGAACGAACAAACGATGTTTCCCGCAGCCTACAAAAAATTTGCGAACATGTTGAAGGCGTACACTCTGTTGCATCGTTGGCAGGCTTTGAAGTGTTAACCCAAGGGCGAGGATCGAATGCAGGAACGTGTATTATCAATTTAAAAGATTGGTCGGAACGAAAACATTCTGTACTAGAGATAATCGAAGTTCTCGATAAAAAAGCGAAAGAAATACCCGGAGCCAAAATCGAATTTTTTGAACCCCCTGCAGTTCCCGGATACGGACAGGCCGGAGGTTTTTCTATTCGCTTACTCGATAAAACAAATACCGGTGATTACGAAACATTCGGAAAAATAAATACTGAGTTTATGAATAACTTGTATAAGCGGAAAGAAATTATGGGCTTGTTTACATTCTTTGCAGCCAATTACCCGCAATACGAATTGGAAATTGATAATCAGGCCGCCATGCAAAAAGGTGTCTCCATTAGCGATGCGTTAGATAATCTTGCCATTCTTATCGGCAGCACTTACGAACTTGGTTTTATAAAATTCAATACATTTTATAAAGTGTATGTGCAGGCAGCGGCTTCTTATAGAAAGGTGCCCGACGATGTGATGAAGTTGTACGTAAAAAATAACCGCGACGAAATGGTACCTTATTCCGCATTTATGAAAATGAAAAAAGGTCAAGGCATGAATGAAATAACACGATTTAATATGTACACCGCAGCGGCTATCAATGGTAACCCTGCCAAGGGCTACAGTAGTGGTGAGGCCATTAAAGCGATACAAGAGGAAGCAAAAAAATTACCACGCGGCTATTACGTCGATTGGTTAGGACTATCGAGAGATGAGGTGGCGCGGGGTAACGAATCTATCTACATCTTTCTTATCGTATTACTGTTTGCGTATTTAGTACTTGCAGCGCAGTACGAAAGTTTTCTGCTGCCATTGGCAGTTATATTATCTCTTCCTATTGGTGTTTGCGGTGCGTTTATGTTACTTAAACTAATGGGGCTTGCAAACGATATTTATGCTCAGGTAGGATTAGTGATGTTGGTAGGTTTACTGGGAAAAAATGCCGTACTTATTGTGGAATTTGCTGTTCAGAAAAACAGACTGGCCGGCATGCCTATTTTAGAAGCTGCTATTGAAGGCGCCAAAGTCCGTTTCCGCCCAATCCTCATGACATCGTTCGCTTTTATTGCCGGATTATTGCCCTTGGTATTTGCCACCGGCCCCGGTGCTATTGGTAATCGCACGATTGGCGCTTCTTCGCTCGGCGGTATGCTTTTAGGAACTCTATTGGGTGTAATTATTATTCCCGGATTATACTATACTTTCGGCAAGCTTGCTGATGGTCGAAAATTGATAAAAGGCGAAGAAGACAGTCCGTTAACGGAAGACCATTAATTGATATGTTAAAAAAAATAATTTATAGCAGTGCAGGCCTAACCTTGTTTCTTGTTGTGCTTACGGCGTGCAAAACGCCCTCATCTGTATTTGAAAAGCCGGCGCTTAAATCAATGCCTGCTGCATATCATAGTTCAAAAGACACAAGCGATTCGGGAAAAATAAAATGGAAAGATTTTTTCCACGATCCTAACCTTGTTGCATTAATCGATTCGGCGCTTAAGCGTAACCAGGAACTTAACATCACCTTACAGGAAATTGAAATTGCGCGTAACGAAATTCGTGCGCGTAAAGGCGAATACTTGCCATTTGTAAGAATAAATGGCGGCGCCGATGTGGAGAAAACAGGTCTATATACTCGCTACGGAGCTAACGATGCCACTACCGACATTAAGCCCGGAACAGCAACTCCCGACCCACTTCAAAATTATATGCTGGGAGCTTACGCATCGTGGGAGCTTGACGTTTGGAACAAGTTGCATAATGCAAAAAATGCAGCAGCCAATAGATACCTCGCTTCAATTGAAGGAAAGAATTTTTTAGTTACCAATCTTATTTCTGAAATCGCCGAATCGTATTACGAATTATTAATGCTCGATAATCAGTTAGAAATAGTGAAGAAAAATATAGCGATACAAAGCAACGCTCTCGAAATGGTAAGACTCCAAAAACAAGCGGCACGTGTTACCGAACTTGCTGTAAAAAAGTTCGAAGCCGAAGTATTTAATACACGAAGTTTACAGTTTGGTATTCAACAAAAAATTATTGAAGCAGAAAACAGAATAAATTTTTTAACCGGACGTTACCCTCAACCTGTAGCGCGAAATTCGCAAGGCTTCGACCAATTAATTCCCGATTCGGTACGCGCCGGCATTCCATCGCAACTGCTCGAAAACCGCCCCGACATAAGGCAAGCCGAACGTCAATTAATTGCCGCACGATTAGATGTACGATCGGCAAAAGCAAATTTTTATCCCGCTTTCAGAATTACTGCAGGTATGGGTTACGAAGCATTTAATCCGGCATTTTTTCTAAAAACTCCCGAATCTATGCTGTATTCGCTTGCCGGCGACTTGGTTTCGCC
>JADLGT010000022.1 GCA_020849195.1 Bacteroidia bacterium | reverse complement strand
AATTCGGATGCTCTTTGGCTGCCAATACGGTACTTGATGCCTGTTTTATCAATTAACTCAACAAGTTCATTACCACGCGTATGGAAGCGAATTTTACCCTTGCTGTGCAAATTATAAACCGAACGACCCAATGAACTTTTCCGATACCTGACTTTCCGTGCCGATACAATATCTGAAAATTTGATGAAGATTTTGCGCGATGTCCACAGTCCGGTGAGTGTAATGCCCTCTTTGGTTATAATGGTATGAATATGAATTATAAAAATGAGCGCAATGGAAAACAACAGGATGATAACGCCCATAATAAAAAAAAGCTGCCCTGAATTTTCGATATTTTGTCCCGGGTACGAGCCAATATGTAAACCCGATACATCAACCGGTTTTGGATTTTCCGACCAATAATAAGCAATAAAACAAAACAATGCTAAGGTAGTGCGGCGAAGGATGGACTGGTTATTCTGCCCCAGATATTGTTTTTCCTCGAAAAGTACGGTTGTATTCATTACTTGAATGTAGTTATTATATTGATAGTATCCTACAACGGTTAGTTTAACTTCGTGGCTAACCGAATAACATAAACTTCATTTGTGTTGCGTGTTATTTTATACCGTTCGTTAATCCTGTAACCAATCACCCATACTATTTCATTTTGCGAAACCAACAGCCATGTGTTTTCTTTATCAAGTTGGGAAAATTTATTGTCGATGAAAAAATCACTCAGTTTTTTTCTTGAATTCATTCCGAGCGGCTGAAAAAAATCTCCGGGCTTCCAACAACGTATAGTAAGCGGGAATTTTAATTTTTCATAATCAAGCGATGCTATGTGCGATGAGCGTGGAAGTACATACGACTTACTTTTTTGTTTTTCGAATGACAAAGACAAAGGCTTTGTAATAAACAGTCGATCCTTTCTAACCAAGTATTCTTGCGCTGATTTTATTTCTTTTCGGACAATGGTTAACTTGTTTCTGTTTTTTATTATGCGATGGCTCAATGACACAAATTGACCTCCTGTTGATTTTTTAACAATCATGTCAATCAGATTTTCGCATACATCTTCATTAAAACCAAATGGTTTTAATAATTCATAAATATATACTTGTTGAGGTTGTAGTTTTGCTAGCTTGACAATATCTACATCATAGGTATTATTTTTCTTCACCAACAGTTTTTTAATTTCAGTTTCAAGAGCTTTTTTATACACCTGCTCTACTTGTCTTATTCGTGCAATAGTGGAACTAATAGTACGATTCAGCGAAGGGTTAATCTCTTTAAGTACGGGAATAATTTTTAAACGTAATTTATTTCGAATGTATTTATCGGATTTATTACTGCTGTCTTCCCGATAGTTTAATTTATTTTGTGTTGCATACTTTTCAATTTCGGCACGGGTGGCAAATAATAATGGGCGAATAATTTTACCGCGACGAGGATAAATTCCATGTAGCCCGCTGATTCCTGTGCCCCGTATAAGATTTATAAAAAATGTTTCCAACTCATCGTCTTTATGATGTGCGGTTAAAATGTATGCATATTTATTTTGTTTGCAAATTTTTTCAAACCAGTTATAACGCAATTCTCGCGCAGCCATTTGAATAGAGCTACTCTTTTGATCGGCAAATTGTTTCGTATTAAAAAGTGTACTGTAAAACGGGACTTTATATTTTTTGGCAAGTTGTTTAACAAATAGTTCGTCGGCATCACTCTCGGCACCTCTTAGCCCGAAATTACAATGTGCAATAGCAAACTTAAACCCGGATTTGTAACACAAATGAAGTAATACCACCGAGTCAATACCTCCGCTTATGCCAAGCAGTAATTTGCTTGTGTGATGAAATAACCGATTGCCGGAGATATAGTTTTTAAACTCGGAAATCATGTGCTGAATATAAATTTTCTGCTTCAATAATCGAATTGTTATTCAACACATCAAAAAAAGCTTTTGCTTTGAGCAAACATTCCTCATACTCCTGTTCGGGTTCAGCCTTTTCGGTTATAGCGCTACCCGCTATAAACGAAAGATAATTAGTTGATTGATTATATAATATACTTCTAATAACCACATTCAAATCAAAATTTCCTTCAGGAGTAATATAGCCTACCGCTCCCGAATACAAGCCACGCTTAACCAACTCGTATTGTTCAATTAATTCCATTGCTCTCACTTTTGGTGCCCCTGTCATCGAACCCATAGGGAAAGCATTTTTTATGGCATCAATAAAATGTATGTCGGGCTTTAGTTGGGCACTTACGCTCGAAATCATTTGGTGAACCTGTTTAAAAGTATAAATACCATACAGCTCTTTTACTTGCACGCTTCCTTTTGTAGCCGAACGCGCAAGGTCATTACGTACAATATCAACAATCATTACGTTTTCGTTTCGTTCTTTTTCGTTCAGAAATAATTGTTTTTTCAAATGCTCGTCCTCCGCCGAATTAATCCCTCTTCTAACCGTTCCTTTTATTGGTTGTGATAAAAGTGTATTGTCCGATTTTTTTAAAAATCTTTCGGGGCTGGCTGAAAGCATATACTTGTTGCCCAACTTGTAAAATGCTGAAAAAGGTGTTTGTGAAATTTCGTTGAGACGCAGGTAGGTTTGCTCCGGGTTTATTTGAGCTTCCGCAGCAAAAAATTCTACGCAAAAATTCATTTCGTAAATATCGCCCCGGCGAATATGTTGCTTTATCGAATTTACCGATGAAATGTATTCACTTTTTGAAACGCGCGATTGAATTGTTAAGTTGCTATTTTGCGATTCGGGTTTTAATAAGTTGGTGTCAATAATTAATTGCAGGAGTTGTTTTATTTCTTGTTCGGTTTTGTGTTGTTTCAAATACAGTATTTCGAGTTCATTCCCCTTGAGTAAAAAAACATAGGCGGGCTGAAAAAAGCTAATGTCGGGAAAAGCAAGTTTATCTATGTTTAAAGAAGAAAGGTTTTCAACCTGATTTTTTAAATCGTACGACAGATGGCCGAACATCCAATCTTTTGTCACCTCATAAAAATTTTTAAGCTCGGTAAAGCTATCCGCCGAATTTGGCGTTAACACTCGAACAGCATCGGCAGCAACAATCAAATCGTAAGAGTTAGGAGTAGCTGTTAAAGTTGTGTCAGTAGTGGTGTTGCTATTTAAAAAACAAGTGTGTTCAAATCTGCTGCACCAATGCAAAAGGCGAGTTACAAACCCGGACACATCGCCAATTTGTATTTTAAAACTTTTACGCATTTTGTACAACTAATTGCTTAACCGCTTCAACCCATTCCGATCTGCTGTTCAAACTTTCCACATGTTGAATCTTTTCGCCGCCATGTTGTTTAAACAGGTGATTGTATTCATCTCCTATT
>JADLGT010000021.1 GCA_020849195.1 Bacteroidia bacterium | reverse complement strand
ATCAAGTGGGCCTGATCGCGAAAAGTATTATTTAAACCGGAAAGACTGATTACAGACATCGAAAGCTCAGAATTTGTCATCCGTCCAAACGCCGCCATCGTTAATAAAGCAGCCTGCATCTCATCCGGTGAAGGCGAATTAGGTAATACAACAAACGTTGAATTTGGAGATTGTTTACCAGGCTGATATATCGGCCATGGCAATCTGCGAAGATCCAAATTTAATAAACCTTCGACATAGGGTAAGGAAATATACGATGAAGAAGATATCACTATTGTTGTAGTGCGAGGTGAAAAATCGCAATCTATTGACGCATCTAATTCAAAATAAATACTATATATTCCGTCGATTGACCTAGAAACAAGATCTGCGGCTGAAATCGGAATCTGGTATGCAATATTTTCGCCATATTTCAAGGGAATACTTTGCTGGTATGCCCCATTAAAATATATGTCCAATCCAGCACCAATATAATCATTAACTTGAATGGATTTCGTGCCCGACTCACCTGTGAACGAAGCGCTAATTAGTAGTTGCAATTCAGTCCCATCCTGCAACTCCCACTCGGCAGGCAAACTAAAATCAATAGAAGCACTGTCAAATGGTCCTCTCATAATCATATCCCGCCTACCTAATTGCGAAAATGTTAATATAGACTCAGTTACTTGTACATTTGAAGCCGCATTCACGATTGTGCCAGGGCGCAACCAAGAAGACAAAAAAAGAACCGATAAGAATGCCAAGTTAATCTTCTTTTTCATTATTAACCAACGCCTGCCAGCGCTGCTCCTTTACACTTATTTTTAGTCAAGGTTAATCAATTTACAAGAAAAAGCTTATTTACATATTGCTCTTTTTAAGGGTATTTTCTAAAACCCTTAATATTCAACATCTCTCGTATCACATTCTCAAGCGAATATCCAATACCTACTAATAAATAAAAATAACGGGGATATGCACCATGAATGAAAATAGAACCCACCAGATAGCCGAAAAAACCTATTCCAAAAGCAATCGCCATCCCTGCGTATTCAAAATTTCCAGATCGAAGAAAAGCGGAATAGGATTTCCAAGTTATAAGCAGTGGATTGATAATAAGCGCCATAAAGGTAAATAAACCAAGAAATCCAGTTTCTGCAGCAACTTCAAGGTACAAGTTGTGTGCAGATGCAAGACCTCCAATACTAACCCCTAATCTGGAGGCGTATATATTAAAGTCTGTCCGATAATTACTTAATCCTATTCCAAACAAGGGATTGGATTTGATCATCTCATACGCAACCAGATTTTGAGCTGCGCGATCACGGAACGAAGAATCATTTGTCTGTATCTCGCCTGGCTGTGTACGATGAAAAAATTGGTTTAAACTAAAAATTCGGTCAAAATACTTTGGCGGCAAAAAAAACGATATAGCAATCAAGGACATAATAATAATCGGCACCTGAAAAAAACGAGGTGGGTAAATGAAAAAAAATATCGTTAGCGCAGCTAATAAAGAGATGAACCCACCCCGCGAATAGGAAAAAACAACACACAACAAAGTAACTATCAATCCCCACAATGCAATGAAACGGTAAAAGCTTCTATGCTCATGAAGAAATCTCTCTAATGCCAATATAACAATGACTACCATGATTAGAGCAAAATAATTTGCATCACTTACCGGTCCACCTATCCGATAATCGTCCGTCGTACCAGAAATTTCCATTATTCTTGCCGAAGCAAATCCACCATAGGTGTTTGTAAAAGTTTTGGTGAGGAACTGTATACAAGAGATCGTACCAAGAAAGATGCCCACACCGATTAACATCCATACGACTTGTTGAAAAGACGTCCCTTTTCTCAATAAGACAAGGACAAGAATCATAATAATCGCGTCTTTAAGTAAATTGTTCAATGCCGTCATTGTGACAGAAGCATCGCTTGCAATAAATAGAGAAACAATACAAACCAAACCATATAAACTGAACAAGGCTCCACCCTTTACCCACCCTTTGGGCATTTCGCGATATAAAACCCAGCGACCAAGTACGCCACAAAACAGCAATACAATATAAATTTGGAGAACTGAGGGGATACCATAGTCATGGTTTAATGCATCTGACACACGGGTATAGACGAGCCCAACAAGAACAAGAAGCCCAAAATCAACATAAAAAATCGAACTGCCAAATACTCCAATAAAGATCAATCCTAAAAGGATATAAACCGGTTGATTAATTTTAATAATTAATATTCCACCTAACACACCAATCAGGATTGCGAGAAGATCAAATACTAATACGTTCTTTACCCAATCGTAAAGTAAGTGGGGATCATTAATTTTCCTGATTTCTTTTACTAAGTTTAACATAATGGTCAATTTATTAAAGAATAATTATATTGGTTGAGTCGCTTTAAGCAGATAAATCCCATTCGTTTCCTTTGCCATTTCAAGCGCCCAATAGGTATTAGCAACAAGAGACTCTGTCGTATCAAGCACCCGGTATTCCGCAATTCCGATTTTAGGCATCAAGAACAAATCCTCACCTGAAATATCTATTTTTATAGGTATGGAAAGAGCTGCTTGCACGCGGTTCATTGTATTTTGAGCAGCCTCGCCTTGTGTATCTACAAGAAGAACAGCAAAATCGACATCATTCCAGCGGCCAATAAGATCATTCCCACGCAATTGATTCCTATGAACCTGGGCAACATGGCGCAAAATCGATTCTAAGGTAGCGTCTGGCAGGACATTAATATATGTTGCCAATCCATCTAAATGCACAATACAAAGTGAAAAGTCATTCGCAGAAGCGAAAGCCATTTTTGTAAGATTTTCTTCAAAAGTTTCATGACTAAGCGCCAGGGAGGCCGGGTCCAGCTTGCGTTGTTCAACAAAATCATT
>JADLGT010000020.1 GCA_020849195.1 Bacteroidia bacterium | reverse complement strand
TGAGTTATTTTCCTCGCCCTACTATTACTTTGAAATAGAATGGAAACCCACCGAAATTTTTTGGAGAATCGGTCCGGAACCCCACAAAATGAAACAGGTTGGATATATGAACAATACAGTAACTTCTATCCCTAATAACCAAATGGTATTAATCATTACACAAGAATTTCACAACACCAAATGGTGGCCGGGCACTCCTTATGAGCAACACTATATTCCTTTTCCAGGAAACGACTATGTTGGCGAAATTTACGAAGTAATTATCGAATAATTTTACTTTATCTTTTTCTGTATTAATATTTTATCCTGTTTAAAAGTTTTTGATTGACAAGCCCATAAATAGGGCATACATTTGTTGCCATAAATTATAGTAAAATAACACCTTTTAATCTATGAGCGAACAAACTGGGCTATTAAAATCATCGTTGTCAAAAAAATATTTGATGGCTATTTCGGGTTTATTTCTAATCTTATTTTTAACCCAACATTTCATAATTAATCTTCTTTCTGTTTTTAGTGCCGAAGCATTTAACAACACCTCTCATTTTATGGGAACAAACCCCTTAATCCAGTTTGTTATACAACCCATTCTTATTTTCGGAGTGGTTTTCCATTTTGTAATGGGTTTTCTGTTGGAAAAACAAAATCGTGCCGCACGCCCTCAAAAATATGCCTTTAGTAACCCTTCGGCCAACTCAACATGGATGAGCCGTTACATGATTTTATCAGGTGCTGTAATTTTTTGGTTTTTAGCGTTGCACTTTTACGATTTTTGGTTTCCAGAGATAAACACAAAGTTCATTCAAGGCGATATGAGTGGTTTAAGCATAGACGGAAATTTCAGATACCACGAAGAACTTATACATAAATTCACAAACCCTATCCGCGTAAGTATTTATATATTGGCATTTATCTTTTTATCGCTTCATCTTTTACACGGATTTCAATCTGCATTTCAATCGTTAGGAGCCCGCCATCCCAAATATACCCCTTGCATAAAAAATTTAGGAACTCTTTATGCGGTGGCTATACCTCTTGGATTTGCCATAATAGCCATCTACCATTTTTTTTCACACTAAATAAATTTTAAGAAGTTATGACAAAAATAGATTCCAAAATACCACAAGGCACTATAGATAAAAAATGGAGCGACTACAAATCGCATGTTAAACTAGTAAACCCCGCCAACAAAAGAGCCATAGATATTATAGTAGTTGGTTCGGGCTTAGCCGGAGCATCTGCTGCCGCTTCTTTAGCAGAAATGGGATATAGTGTTAAAGTTTTTTGTTTTCAAGATTCTCCACGCAGAGCACATTCTATAGCAGCACAAGGCGGAATCAATGCTGCCAAAAATTATAAAAACGATGGAGACAGTGTTTTTCGGCTATTTTATGATACCATTAAAGGTGGCGACTACCGTGCCCGCGAAGCCAATGTTCATCGTTTAGCTGAAGTATCTGCAAATATTATAGACCAATGTGTAGCTCAAGGTGTACCGTTTGCCCGTGATTACGGAGGTTTACTTGATAACCGCTCGTTTGGAGGAACACAAGTACAACGCACATTTTACGCAGCAGGGCAAACCGGACAACAGCTTCTTTTAGGTGCTTATTCCGCTCTATCTAAAGAAATTGCCAAAGGAAACATACAAATGTACAACCGCCATGAACTGATGGATGTTGTGGTAATAAATGGAAAAGCCAGAGGAATCATTGCAAGAAATTTGGTAAACGGAAAAATTGAACGCTTTTCCGGACATGCCGTATTACTGTGCACCGGAGGATACGGAAACGTATTTTTTCTTTCTACCAATGCCATGGGCAGCAATGCAAGTGCCGCATGGAAGGCCTATAAACGCGGAGCTTTTTTCGGCAATCCTTGTTACACACAAATCCACCCTACCTGCATTCCGGTTTCGGGCGATCACCAAAGTAAGCTAACCCTCATGTCAGAATCCTTACGCAATGATGGAAGAATTTGGGTTCCCAAGAAAAAAGAAGATGCTATTGCTATACAACAAGGCAAAAAAACAGGAAATGATATACCCGAAGAAGACCGTGATTATTACTTAGAAAGGCGTTATCCTGCATTTGGAAATCTAGTTCCTAGAGATGTAGCCTCACGAGCAGCTAAAGAACGTTGCGATGCTGGTTTTGGCGTTAACGCTACCGGACAAGCAGTATTTTTAGATTTTGCATACAATCTGAAATATAAATACGGTAAAACCGAAGCCACTAAAAAAGGGATTCATAGCCCCACCGAACAACAGTTATACGATTTAGGCAAAGAAGTAGTAAAAGAAAAATACGGAAACTTGTTCGATATGTACATGCAGATAACCGGAGAAAATCCGTATGAAGTACCTATGAAAATTTATCCTGCCGTACACTATACCATGGGTGGCCTTTGGGTTGATTATAATTTAATGACTACCGTTCCGGGACTATACGCTTTAGGCGAAGCAAACTTTAGCGACCACGGAGCAAACCGTTTGGGAGCCTCTGCTCTAATGCAAGGATTAGCCGATGGATATTTTGTAATTCCCTACACTATTGGCGATTATTTGGCCGATGAAATACGAACCGGAAAAATACCCACCCATACCCCCGAATTTGATGAAGCTGAAAAAATAGTAAAAGAACGTATTCACTTTTTTGTTAATAACAAAGGCAGCAAAAGTGTTGACCACTTCCATAAGCGCCTCGGTAAGGTAATGTGGGATAAATGCGGAATGGCAAGAAACGAAAAAGGCCTTAAAGAAGCAATAGAAGAAATAAAACAAATTCGTCAGGAGTTTTGGAAAGAAGTGAAAGTACCGGGAAGCGATACCGAATTTAACCCGGAATTAGACAAAGCCACACGTGTAGCCGATTTTCTCGAGTTAGCTGAACTCATGTGTACTGATGCCCTCCACCGTAACGAAAGTTGTGGAGGCCATTTTCGCGAAGAATACCAAACAGAAGAAGGGGAAGCGAAACGTGATGATGAACATTTTGCATACGTTGCTGCTTGGGAGTTTAAAGGGAATGAAATTCAACCTCAATTACATCAAGAGCAATTAGTTTTCGAAAATATTAAATTAGTTCAAAGAAGTTATAAATAATTTTTATATGAAACTTTTACTTAAAATTTGGCGACAAAAAAACGCAAACACACAAGGAAAACTTGTAGAATACGTGGTAGATCACGTATCTCCTGATATGTCGTTTTTAGAAATGCTTGATGTACTCAATGAAAATTTAGTAGACAAGAACGAAGAACCCATTGCCTTTGACCATGATTGCAGATAAGGAATATGTGGAATGTGCTCTTTATATATAAACGGCCGGGCTCACGGTCCACAAACCGGAGTAACTACTTGCCAGTTACACATGCGCTCGTTTAAAGATGGCGATAC
>JADLGT010000019.1 GCA_020849195.1 Bacteroidia bacterium | reverse complement strand
TTGGTTATTAGTTCTGAGTTTTTGGTTGTTGGGCTGCCAAAACCAATGGAGTTTTGTGCGAGACAGGTAAGGCTTGCCCCCATTGCAAGGGCGGCGAAAAACAGATATTTGTATTTGGCTTTACGCATCAACCAAATTTATCTTTTTCCATACTTTTAAACAAACAAATAATTTATAAATTATAGCAATCCAAAATAGTATTAAATACTAATTAATGTTATATTTATTTTAATTATACTAATTATTTACATGAAAAATATAGCAAACCAAAATTTTTTATTTGAGCTCGTTCGTTCCTTAACAAAAGCGGAGAAAAGATATTTCAAGCTCTATGGGGGAGAAGCCTCAGGCAAGCATAAAAATTACATAAGGTTGTTTGATATAATAGCAGAACAAAAGGAAAATGATAATGAAGCTATAAAAAAAAATCTTTTAAAACATGGAACCGGAATAAATTTCAATTTCGCAAAAAATTATTTAAAAAATATAGTTGTAGAAAGCTTAGTTAGTTTGCATGCTAACGCAACCGTAGATTCCCGACTTGGGCAAATGATAAGCGCGGTTAAATTATTAAGAAAAAAAGTATTTTATACACAAAGTAAAATACTGCTAAAGAGAGCCGAGAATCTGGCGATTAAAGCTGAACAATTTAATCGTTTATTAGACATATATTCTCTTCAAAGCGCCGGGTTAAACTCCCAACATGATATTGATATACTGGAAAAGAAAATGCTTGTCAGTAGAAAAATTGATAACCTCACAGCGTATTACATACTATCGGTTAAGGTTAATTTATATGGAAGCCGGAAAGATTTGTCGCGGAGCAGAAATGAGATCAGTGAGCTTAAAAAAATACTAGCTGATTCCGGTATTATGAAAGATGAAAAATCAGCTTTATCAATAAGCGCAAAAATTATATTTCATCACATTAATGCCATTTTCCATTACTTTTCGGACAATCATAAATCGGCGTTAAATGATCTTTATAAAAGACTGCAGTGCCAGGAAGAACTGCCTTTTTATATAAACGACATGCCGCTTTCTTACAGGGTTTGTTTGGGTAATATTATCGCTTCGAATATGATGCTGAAAGATTATGCGCAGGCTGAAATCTATCTTAATAAATTGATGAGCTTCCCCGCTAAATATGGAGTTGTGTTAAATGAATCTGCAAGGGCAAGTATTCTACATGAACAATACTTTATCAAATTACTCATTTATATAAATACCGGAAAGGTAAAAATGATTTCGACTTTATTGGTGAATATAGAAGATAAGATAATTGTATTTTCGAATTTCCTTACTGATATTGAGCGAATAACGTTTTATTATTATATCGCCTATGCGTATTTTACTTGTCAAAACTTTATCAGATCAATCGATTGGCTGAATAAAATAATTGATGAAACGGATCTCTCAAAAAGGGAAGATTTCCATTCAATGGTCAGGATATTGAATATTATTAATCATTATGAACTTGGTCGTGTAGAATTGATCAGTTACCTCGAAAGGTCCGCCCGCAGGTTTATAAAGCAAAAGAACAGGATGTATAAAACTGAAACTGTAATGTTCAGATTTTTCAGGAAGGGTCTGTTGGAAATTAATCATAAAAATGAAGCTATTCCTGTTTTCAAAGAACTTAAAAATACATTAAAGGAATTATTTAAAGATCCTTTTGAAGCCAGGATAACAGAGTATTTTGATTTTATGTCATGGATTGATTCTAAAATTGAAAACAGATCTTTTAACGAAATTAAAAAGGCAAATGCGTTGAAAAGAAACAAGTAATAGTTCAGCATATATGTAATACACGAACGAGCTACGAATATTACAGTTAAACAAGAAATTAACCACGAACTGAAAAAAGACCTTCGAGCAGATCGAGTATCGACTATTACAAATTACTTCTCTACATCATCACTGATAAAAAAGCGGGCAATGCGATCAAAAAATCCGCCTCTTGCTTTTTCCGGATCGGAATGTGTCGCAATAGTATCGACAGTTAATGGCTGTTGTTCGGCAACAAGGGGTTCGGCAGCTATTGAGTTAGCAGGCGTTTCGACAAGTGGGTTTTCTTTATCAATACGCTGCAGTTCTTTCATAACTAAACCCACACTGGTGGCGAACATTGGACTGGTAATATCTTCAGCCCCTTTGGCAAGATGTTCGTTAGGGTAACCAATACGCGCATCCATACCTGTTACATATTCCACCGACTGGGTAATGTGTTTTAGTAAAGCACCGCCACCGGTTATTACAATTCCGGCAATCAGTTTTTTCTCGAAGCCCGAGTTTTTAATTTCGTAATATACATGTTCAATTATCTCGTCCATTCGCGCCTGAATAATATGCGAAAGATTTTTCACAGATATTTCTTTATGCGGACGACCGCGCAAGCCGGGTATAGAAACAATTTCGTTTTCCTGATTTTCGTTCGCCAGTGCCGATCCGAATTTTATTTTAAGTAACTCGGCCTGATTTTTAATAATCGAACAACCTTCTTTAATATCATCGGTAATTACATTTCCGCCAAAAGGAATAACGGCTGTATGGCGAATGATGCCATCCTGAAAAAGGGCAACATCGGTAGTGCCGCCACCTATATCAACCAACACAACGCCTGCTTCTTTTTCCTCGTCGCTCAATACAGCATCTGCCGATGCGAGGGGTTCGAGTGTTAGGTCGGCAACCTGAAGCCCGGCC
Organism: Bacteroidia bacterium; assembly: GCA_020849195.1. Classification (GTDB taxonomy): domain Bacteria; phylum Bacteroidota; class Bacteroidia; order JABDFU01; family JABDFU01; genus JABDFU01. The sequence goes on along the minus strand of JADLGT010000019.1, from coordinate 925 downwards.
TTTTCAATGCATTTATAAATGTTTTTTATTGCAGCAATTTGACCGGTAATAATATGGAAATTGGCTTCTAACCGAATGCCGGCCATGCCGATAGGATTTTTTATTCCTTGTTCGCTGTCGATTATGTATTCCTGAGGGAGCACGTGTATAATTTCCTCGCCGGGCAGCATCACTAATTTATACATATCGTCGATTAGCGAATCCACATCTTGTTGACTGATTTCGGTTTCGGCACTGGCGCGTGTTTTAATGCCGCGGTGTTGGTGGCTTTTAATATGTTGACCGGCAATGCCCACGTTAACAACTTTAATGTTTACGCCCGACTTCGCTTCGGCTTCGGCCACAGCAGTTTTAATTGATTGTACAGTTTGGTCAATATTGAGTACAACCCCTCGCGCCACGCCAACCGAGTCGGCCCGACCCATACCGAGTATTTCAATTTTTCCAAATTCATTACGGCGGCCAACAATTGCCGCAATTTTTGTAGTGCCTATATCAAGCCCTACTACTATTTCTGATGGTGCCATGGTTTATTTATTTGCTTCCTTTCGATCTTTCTGTTGAGAGAGTGATAAAAAGAAAGTGGTTTTACTATTACGATTTAGTTATTTCTTTTCGGGTACAAACGATTTGATTTTTAAACTTCAAATTTATAACAGAATACTTGTTCCACCAACCGGTAGGGTTAAGTCCTTGTCTATAAAATATCAACAACTTTTTAAACTTTTGGTCCATTTCTGTAATATCTCCTAAAATAATACGCTGATTTCCTACACGGGGAATTAGTTCTAATTCGTTATCGGCATTAACATAAACTTGTTCTATCTGTGCTTTCCAAAATTCGTCGGCTGTTATGTATTTTGCAAGTTCAAACAAATCGTCAACCAGCGTTGATTTACGCAGGTTTGAGTCGGCTTCAATTTCG
>JADLGT010000018.1 GCA_020849195.1 Bacteroidia bacterium | reverse complement strand
GGACCTACACGGTAACAGTTGCCGATGCAAACAGCTGCACCGCCTCATCGGTAGCTGTAGTCAATTGCATGGTCGGAGTACAGGAAAATAACTTACCAGGATTAAAGATTACTCCCAACCCCGCTTCCTCCTCTGTAACAATAGAGAGGGGCATTCACACACCCTGCACCATACAATTGGTGAACATGCTTGGAGAAACGCTGTACAGCACGGGGGAAATAACAACGGACAGGATAACCATCGACATGGGTCTGATGCCCAAGGGTATTTATTTTGTCGAAGTAACCGACAAGTTAAGCAACTCTCGGATACTCGGAAAAGTGGTGCTGCAGTAGCGTTTTGCTTAACCCAAAAGAATCAAAAAGTAATACTGCTCAAAAGACCGGCTGAAAATATAGCGAAAGCTATAAACTGTTTTTTGAAAAATTTGTGCCCGGAAAATTTTTTATGTGAATTGAATTTTCAAAATATCGGTTCAATTAATTCCCTTCTTATAAAAATTGAGTGGTATTAACTCTTCCAAAGTCATACGCTTACCATTGTATATAGCAGTAATCCATGCGTCTTTTGTACCTAAGCGAATAATTTCCTGACGAAGTTTTTCGGTATCTTTTAATGTCCTGTATTCTCCCATAGTGAAACGAGAGATGGCATCGCCCACAGCATCGCTCTTTGTAACATTTTTACCCATCGGTTTCAAGTTGCTGTATTTAAAATTATCCGGATGTCGATAAGCGCCTATTTGCACATTGAATTGTAAATTTTCTCCACACATTGTGCCTGCAATGTTCATCAAGCGGTCGTACACCAAAGGATCGTTTAAACTTTTTCCGGCAAGGGCACTTAAGTCGTAAGTTTTTCCGGTATCGCATGGCGTTGGTATTTCCCGTTTAGCAATAGCCGCCGGCTGTGTCGGAACTTCGGTAAGTCCTTTAGGTTTTTTGTTTAGCTTGGGTTGTCTGTTTTTATCTTCTGTTATCACCTGTTCAACCAGCTTTGTTTTAACAACTTTAGGCTGGGGGCTGGGTTTATAATCGGGGCGAGAATAAAAAGCAGAAAAATAGTCGGGCAGTGTTTTTGTTGTTCCCAAATCCGTAACTGTAATTTGCGATACGACGCTCAAATTTTTATCTCTTTCAATAGCTTTATTTCGTACTAACTGTGCATCATTCAACGTAGGAAATCCTGCAATGTAAAAAGTAGTGCCTTGTGTTACTAATTTATTTTGGATTTTTCCCAAATCGCTGAATTTGCTTTCATCAAAATCGGTAGCAGTTTCATAGGTGCCCATATCTACATTGTAAGTAATATTGTCTTTTTTAATAGTGCCTCGCTTTGTTACTATGTCGTTATTAATCCGAGCTTCATAAGTAGCCGCATCTTTTTCGGCATTGTATTTTTGTAACTGTAGGTCGTAACTTTTCTGTATTGTGTTAGTGCTGTCGCCCGCAGCAATATTGTTTTGTTTAGCATACTCATCGGTATATAATTTCATGTCGTTTTGCAATTGCATGTAAGCACCAATGTTTGTAACATCAACATATTCATTATGGGTCTTCTTATCGGTGTTAAATTCTATTTTATATTTTTTACCCGGCGGTAGTGTTACCATGTATTTTCCGGTTGCGGAATTAGAACGATAGCTGCCCAATAAAGCGCCTGTTTCGGCATTATGCAATTTTATTGTGGCTGCCGCAGGTTTTGAATTAATAAATATGTGCCCTGTAGCCAATGCCAATATTGGCTTTGTGCTGGCAATGCCGGGAGTTATAACATAAATATCCTGCTGACCATAACCTTCTTTACGGTTGGACGAGTAGTATCCGGTTTCACCATCAGGGCTTAGCACATAATACAAATCATCGTCGGTGGTATTAATAGGTGCACTCATATTAACAGGCGCGCTCCATTCGCCTGTTTTATTTGTAGAATAAAAAATATCATAGCCTCCCATACTGTTATGACCCTTGGAACTAAAAAAAAGTGTAATCCCGTCGGGGTGAATAAACGGAGCGTCTTCATCATAAGCGGTATTTACTTCTGCACCAAGATTTACTGCTTCGCCCCATTCGCCATTGGGCTGCTTTTCCGATTTGTAAATATCGCGTCCGCCTAATCCGCCCGGGCGCTCACTTGCAAAATACAACGTGAGTTCGTCGGCCGAAAGCGAAACACTTCCTTCCCAATACTTGGTATTGATATTGGGGCCAAGTTTTACCGGAACGCCCCACACTTCGCCCGAAAGTTCACTCATATAAATATCACCTTTGTCTTCGGGTGTGCTTTTAAAAATAAAAAGTTTTTGACCATCGGTAGAGAGAGCAATACTTGCATCGTGTCCTTTTGTATTAATATTTTCTCCTATGCTTTGAGGTTCTGTCCATCTCTCGCCAATTCGGTAGCTAATAAAAACGTCCTCATAGTATTCTCCATCGGTACTGGGGTTGAAGTTGCCGTCCATCATTCCGCCGGTGCTTTGCGTGCCTTTATAGGTAAATATCATTACCGATCCATCAGCTGATACCACCGGAACATATTCAGCATTTTCGGTATTAATGGGTGGTCCGATATTGTCAATAATCATGTTGTTTTGTTGTGCTGAAATAACTTCTCCATTTTTACAAAACTCAATATAATGTTCGGCCAAATTCTTTTTAATAATTGAAGGTTTTTCGCTTATATACGTTTCAAAATAAGTTATTGCTTCTTTGAATCTATAATTTACGTGGTAAGCGCGACCCATGTTAAAGTTATAGTCCTCTAATTTATTATTAAGCGTACCTGCTTTGCTTATAAAATCAATGGAGTTGCTCTTTTCATCTGTTTTATACAGATAACAAATACCTGTTTTGTAAATTAGTTCGGCATTATTGAGATAGCTTTCGGCAAGCACTTTATATATTTCGAGTGCACGCAAGTAGTTTCCTTCTGTATAATATTCATTTGCTTTTTTAAGTAAATCTTTATCTTGTTTTGTAAGCTTTTCTGATTGAGCAATGGCAGCAAGTGCCGATAGAATAAAAAAAACAATTGTCAGTAGAATAGTTTTTTTCATCATGGGTTTAAGTTTTTAAAACAGTAACTATCTTTTGTAACGACAAAAAAATACGCCATATAAACATATCGGTTGTTGTGCCGAAAGTATATGGCTTTTCCATGTAAGTATTTTTTGTACAAATGTGCTTACATAAAATTCTCTAAAATTGAAGTGAACTTAACCCCTGTTTCCTAAACTTATAAACGCAAGCCTGTTAATATCGACAAGATTTGTTCGGCAGAAATTTATTATTGGCTACATTTATAAATAAAAAAATTAGTCCCTATGGAGTTCATTAACCCAACAATTGAACAATATGCGTTGAACCATACTCAACCCGAAAACGACACATTGTTTCAGTTAAACCGCGAAACAAATTTGAAAGTGATGATGCCCCGTATGCTGTCGGGGCATTTACAAGGGCGTATATTAAGTATGTTCAGCAATATGATTAAACCAAAATATATTTTGGAAATAGGAACATTTACCGGCTATTCGGCCATTTGCCTTTCCGAAGGATTGATACAAGGAGGAAAATTAATTACCATAGATATTAATGTCGAACTCGAAAAAATGGTGAGAAATTATTTTTCAAAAGCTGAGGTAACGAAAAAAATTGACTATCGAATTGGCAACGCATTAACTATTATTCCGGATTTGAAAGAAAAATTTGACCTTGTTTTTATAGATGCCGACAAAGAAAATTACTCGACCTATTATGATTTAGTTTTCGATAAGGTTAACAACGGTGGATTTATTATTGCCGACAATGTATTATGGAGCGGAAAAGTATTGATGGATAAAGATAAAATGGACAAAGACACGAAAGCTATTTGCGATTTTAACGATAAAGTACACAAAGACGATCGTGTTGAACACTTATTACTGCCTGTTAGAGATGGCTTAATGATAATGAGAAAACAGAATAAAAATTAAAATAAAAACGACTATGCTTATAGATTTAAGAAGCGACACCGTAACAAAACCCACCAAAGGCATGCTGGAAGCTATGTTCAGCACTCATGTGGGCGACGATGTATTTGGCGAAGACCCAACAGTTAATGCTTTGGAAGAAAAAACGGCTAAACTTTTCGGAAAGGAGGCCGGCCTGTTTTGCCCGTCAGGCACAATGACTAACCAAGTGGCTATTAAAGCACATACCCTGCCTGGCGACGAAGTGATTTGTGATTCATCCGCACATATTTACAACTACGAAGGAGGTGGAATAAGTTTCAACTCGGGTGTTCAAGCAAAACTTTTGCAGGGCGACAGGGGAAGGTTTACACCACAACAGGTGGAGGAAAGTATTAATGGAAATTTTGATTGGCTTGCACGAACTCGTTTGGTTAGCATAGAAAACACAGTGAACAAAGCGGGAGGAAGTTACTACACTTTAAAACAAATGAGTGCTATTGCCGATGTTTGCCAAAAAAATAATTTAAAATTTCATCTTGATGGTGCCCGTATATTTAATGCGCTTGAAGAAACAAAAGATAAACCGACTGAGGTAGGCAAACTGTTCGATTCTATTTCCGTTTGTTTGTCGAAAGGACTGGGAGCGCCCGTTGGTTCGGTTTTGCTGGGTACAAAAAAATTTATATTGCAAGCGCGCCGGGTGCGGAAAGTATTTGGAGGAGGTATGCGACAAGCCGGGTTTTTAGCTGCCGCAGGTATTTACGCACTCGACAAAAATATTGAACGCTTAAAAGAAGATCATCAGCGAGCCAAAGAAATTGGTAACGTTTTGCAAAGCCTGCCTTATGTTGAACGGGTTTTACCCGTGGACACCAATTTAGTTATTTTCACTTTGACTCCTCAAATCTCCATCGATGACTTTCAAAAAAAACTTGCGACAAATAATATAAAAGGATCTGTGTTTGGTAAGCAAACTATACGCTTTGTAACGCATCTCGACTTTACCGATGTGATGCTGGAGAAAACAATTGCT
>JADLGT010000017.1 GCA_020849195.1 Bacteroidia bacterium | reverse complement strand
CCCCTATTTTCGATGCTTACCTTCATAAATACAAATGTGGGTAAGCAAAACTAAGAATCCAAAATCATAAATAAATGCTATTCAATTACTTATGATTTTAACTCAAAAACGCTGGACAAGTCAGGATGATGAACTGATGCTAACAAAAGGGCAAGAATTTAAAAGCATATTGTCGCTGCCATTTGAGCTTAGAGAGGCTTAATTGTAGATAGCTTACACCTCTTCTAACAGCGTACGAAACGCAACAAATTTATTGGGGAAACGCTCGTTGAAATCTTTTCGCAAAGCCGGCGCGTGTGTTGTAATATACGTTTCATAATCGGTCATACTGTTCGCTGTATATTGCATAGAATACGTTTGTCCTTGAGGCTCATCGGATAACAGCCGGAGCATTTTACTATTAATAAAGCAGCCCGTTTTCATTACAGCCGGTATATGCATTTCTTTCATCCACCGCAGCCACTCGTCGTGAACATCGTTTTCAATATTAATGGTTACACTATATACTATCATGTTCAAAAATTGATTACACGCAAATGTTAGATAGAAGCATGTCGTATGATTATCCACTTCGCCAGGCATTTCGTTAAAAACCTTGATATACGTATGTGCTTTTCTGCCCTCTATTACTTGATTGCAAATTTCACATAAATAAATGCTTCTATTTTTATTTTTTTAAACTGCAATTCCTCTACTTCGCCGCTACCGGTAACTTTTACTTGGTCAACATTGTAAGCTGTCTCACTTGAACGACTGGCACGATAGTTTACTCCTGCTATCGGTGTAATTCTATTTTCTTGTTCTTGAACAATTAAGGGTTTTCCTGTCTGCTCGCCAATGGCTGTTAATAAATAGTCCGCTTTTTTTTTGGCCGCTTTAATGGCTACTATTTTCATTTCCTTTTTTAAACTGTCGAGCTTGGAGTGATTTACTTTTGCAATAAAAGCGTCTGTGATTTCTAATTTGTCAAGTTGCAGAAACACTTGTCCAACGGTCGTTGCATTAGAAACTTTTAAGGTGTAATCCTTTTTAGTCAAAATGTCTTTGGTCCGCCACTTTACTTTTACATAATCTGCATTAGCGTCCGAGAGATACAGATTTTTTATCTCAACCCCGATGTCTTTGAGGCAGGTCTTAAGTTTTTCTTCTTGACTTTCTATTGTAATCTTTTCTTTATTTACATACTTCTCGCGGATAATGATGTTGATGTAAATTTCGTCTGGGATAACCTCTTGGTCAGCAGAACCAGTCACTTCGATATAAGGTTTTTCTTCATTGTCAACTTTGGTCTGTCCGAAAGCATTGGTTGCAATTGTCAATGTAGTTAGTATTAAAAACATCTTGATTTTTATCATTTCATGTTTCATGTTTGTCAGCTTTTTAGTGTTAGACAATATCAGTTTACCGTATCTCCCCTCAACATTCTAAATCTTTTTCTTGCCTCTATAGTAAACATGCTTCCCTGATATTTTACAAGTAAATCTTCATATAAGCTCATGGCTTTTTGTTTATCATTTAATTTATATTGGTATAATTCGGCCAGGTAAAAAACTGCGTCATCGCCAAGCAAGTCTTGTGGATAGTTATCAATAATCTGTTGCAGGTATTTTGCCGCATCATCATATTTACTCTTCTTCATCATAAGCAAATAGCGCTTAAATAAAACATCATCGAGAATAGAATGAGTAGGAAATTTCTCTTTGATAGAATCCAGAATAAGCAAGGCCTCGTCGTCTTTATTTTGAAACGACAAAAGATCGGCTCGTGCATACATTTCCAACGGTGTTGTAACCGAATCCCATCCAACATTATCACTTATCATAATAGATAGTGCCATGGCATCGTTTGCAATCAGCTTCGATGTAGATCCTTTAAGCACATCGAGCTGAGCCTGTGCCCATTTAAAATCTCCGGCATAAAAAGATATTTTCGCATTTCTGAATTTTGCTTCCTGACCAATCTGATCATATTTAAATGATTTTTCTACCTGAGAATAAATTAATGAGGCTTCCCATATATCACCGGTCATTAATAATATATCGCCGAGCTCTAATTTACATTCGGCTTGTGTAAGCGGTGCCAACTGTGGAATTTGAACAGCTTCTTCGAGTAGCGCAATTGCTTCTTTGGGTTTGTTCAAATAAAAAGCCTGTATATGTGCAAGATCTTTCATTAACATTATGGTAGCGGCCGACTTCCCTAATTCCTGCAGGGCTTTGTTATAATTTGTTTCTATTTCAGCTAAATTGGCCGGCGTGTAATTATTTTGCATCACAATTTTTTTATACATGGCACCAAGCAACTCCATGCGTGCGCCGAGATAGTACGCTCCTTGGTTACCTTTTTCAATTACATAGGTATAGGCTTTTGTGGCTACATCATAATTGCCATTGGAAATACAAATTTGAGCGAACGACATGAGGCGAATACCGTCTTCATTTTTTCGTTTATCAATGGCTTTTAATTGAGTAAAGGCTGCATCAAATTCTTTTTGTTGTATAAACATCCATATCAACAACTCATTGTAAACTATTTTATCGGGGCGTTGCTGTACGCGTTTGAGTAGCTGCGATTTAATCAGCTCATTTTTTTTAGTATCGGCATCGGCTCCAAAGCTTGCCTGCAGCGAATTTTGAACGCTAGCTAAAAAGGAGTCTCCGAATTCAAGTATATCGAGGTATTCGTTTACCATGGCTGCAACATCCCCTTTTTGCCTGTATAGTTCGGCCATCTCCATATTAAAAGGATAGATTCCACTGAGTAGTTTTCGTCCCTTTTGATATGTAGCCAAAGAATAATCAAGCTCTTTCATTTTCATAAACGCATCGGCCAATTTAAGTACAGTTTCCTGATCGGCGGGCAGATGTTTTATAGCATTTTCGTATTCGGTTTTTGCTTTGTCGGGTTGGCCGGCAGCCGAATAAACCATGCCGAGATTAACTTCATAAACCGGATGGGATGGATTTTTTTTAATTTGTTTTTTAACAATTTTTTCTGCTGATTTATAGTCTTTTAAT
>JADLGT010000016.1 GCA_020849195.1 Bacteroidia bacterium | reverse complement strand
GCCCATTATGAGCGACGAAGCATTGATTGTTGATAAAACAGGTACTATTTTTTTAGCGGGTTCGTATTTGGTAAAGGCAGCCATTGGAGAAACTATCGATAATGAAACGCTGGGCGGGGCCACAACGCATTGCGAAATATCGGGTGTTACTGATTACAAATGCAAAGATGATAAAGACTGTCTTACACGCATACGCAACATAATGGATAAAGTGGGAAGTTTTGATACTGCCGGCTTTGACCGATCCGAAATACAAGAACCGAAAAAAAATAAGGAAGAAATTTTAGGCATTATACCTGACACACGCGACAAGCCTTATGATATGCGCGAAGTAATCGATCGTCTTGTTGACAACTCGGACTTTGAAGAATATAAAGAAGGGTACGGGCAAACTATTATTTGCGGACTTGCTCGCATAGAAGGTTGGTCGGTGGGTATTGTAGCTAACCAACGTAAAGTGGTAAAAAGTAAAAAAGGCGAAATGCAGTTTGGAGGCGTTATTTACAGCGACTCGGCCGATAAGGCGGCTCGTTTTATTATGAACTGCAATCAGAAAAAAATACCTCTTGTTTTTTTACAAGACGTAACCGGATTTATGGTAGGCTCGCGATCGGAACAGGGCGGTATTATTAAAGATGGGGCCAAATTAGTAAATGCAATGAGTAATTCGGTAGTACCAAAGTTTACTGTAATTATAGGTAATTCGTATGGAGCGGGCAATTACGCCATGTGCGGCAAAGCCTATGACCCACGATTAATTGTGGCATGGCCTACTGCACAAATAGCGGTGATGGGTGGCGCACAGGCAGCCAAAACATTGCTGCAAATACAAGTGGCAGCACTTAAAACACAGGGCAAGGAAATAAGTAAAGTTGAAGAAGATAAATTGTTAAACGAAATTACTAAGCGTTACGAATTGCAAACATCGCCCTACTATGCAGCGGCAAGACTTTGGATAGATACTATCATAAACCCTGCCGACACCCGAACATGGATAAGCATGGGCATTGAAGCGGCAAATCATGCACCAATTACTAAACAATATAACGTAGGGGTGATACAAACGTAGAAATAGAATGGGAGGCAGTTGAAACACTCTATTGCCAATTTTTTCAAATTCTTTTCTATTCCATTTTCAAAATTTTTATAAATCCCACAGTACTATTACCATTCTGTATTTGTACAAAATAAATTCCCTTTTCCAAGCAATCATCAATTGAAATAATTCCGGATTTATTTTTTATTTTTTTTACAGCAACAATGCGTCCGGCTACATCGGTCAGAAGTAGCTGTGCATCTATATTCAAATCACGTTCAAAAGAATAAGCAACAGTAAATGTGTTAGAAAATGGATTGGGGTATGCCTCCAAAATTTTAGCTCTGGAAACTTCATTAAGCGAAGCTGCAACAGGTTTTAACTTTACATTCAATACGGCAACATTTCCTGCTGTTAAGGCAACCCCTCCTATCAGGCGTGTTACATAACCGGGCTTAGCTATTTGTATTGTGTAATTTCCGGTATCAACAGTTCCAATAGCATATTTCCCGGTTATGGCAGTACTGTCTATTACAGTTGTAGTTTGAATAGAAATAGTTGCAGTATTAATTGGCAAGCCGGTGGTCGAATCAGTTACAGTGCCTTCAAGGTAACAGGCTCGCTTGTATGTAGGCGAAAGAACAAACAAGCCGTCTTCAATATTACTTGCAATGAGAATGCCTGATGGTAAAAAAGGATATACGCCCCAAGTGCCGTTATAACCCGCTCCGGAACCTGCAGGGTAAGTGTCGTAATTAGCGACTTGTACAAGGTTTGATGGTCTATGTCCATCAAAAATAACTACTCCATCGCGATAATAAGAACACACCACCCAATCGTTTTTAACATGACAATTATGTACTATCGACCCTGAACCCGCAGGAATTGATTGCACCTGATCTATCTCTGTAATATTTGAAATATTGCTTACATCGTAAGCTGCAAGGTACGAGCCGGTCGTTTCATCGGTTACAAACAAGGTTGAACTGTTATCCGAAAGCCAAGTATTGTGCGTTGCTCCTTTTGGAGAATTTTCTGTTTGAAGTAAATTAGGTGTTGATTTATTAGATACGTCAATAATTGAAAAGTACCCTTCATATATGTGTGCGCCGTACAATACATTGTTACGAACATATCCATCATGGATATACGTTTGGCTAAATAACCCCGCCACAACAGGATTCCATGGATCAGACAAATCGCATATCAACGCACCCGAAAAAGTGCCCCCATACAAATAAGCAAAACCATTGTCGATATGAAGTGTATGTGCTTTTACAAGTGTAATGTTGTTGTAAACGGGCTGCCAATATTTACTTTTCATACCGGTTGTGTCGGGCAGTTTACTCAAATCAATAATCTGTAGTCCGCCCCCGCCTTCCGACACAACATAAGCGTATTTATTCCATGTTCTTACTTCTTTCCATAAATTATTGGGACCGGGTATTTGTATGACTTGAAAAACCGAATCAGGATTTGAAACATTAACTATTGAAAGACCCAACGAAGCTCCCACTAAAGCATACTCATTTCCCAAACTATCCACGTATCCCCAAATGTTGGCGCATGTTTGTCCGGGGTATTTTAAATTGGAACGAAAAGAAATATTCTGCTGAGCACATATAGTTGATATGGCAAACAGGAAAATAAATTGCAGGAAGGAGGAGTATCTTTTTTGCATGGGATAAATTTAAAGTTCCATTAAGTTAGTGAAATCGATGGTGAATGAAAAATATTTTGGCAAATAACTTGGGATAAACTATATCCAACCATTTAACCAGTAATAGCCAATGGCCACAAATTCACGCAGACATGAAATTTCGAGTTTCAAATAATTCCAAAAATTATAACGCAAATTAAGATTGGAAGAAACATCCGGAATAAATATTTTTCCTCCAATTTTTTTATGATTATAGGTAAGATCGATAAACATTTCATTTTCAAATGCCGATTGTCCGCCTACATTTATGAAGCCGGCTTTCCGAAACACCTTTACTGTACGCAACATATTTTCGGGCGAAGTAACAATAACTATATTTTGTGGAATTAGTTGAGGAAAGTCTTCCGCAATTTTTATGGCTTGCGCACGGGTATTTGTTCCTTTTTTTTCAATTTCAATACGCATTGAGTCAACTCCTCTTTCTGCAAGTTCGGCGCGCATAAGAGCAAGAACCGATGTGTCTGTAGGGTGAGTAATTAATATTTTAGCTAAGGGATATTTTTCGGATAGCGCCGAAACATAATAAATACGTATGAGGTTGGAGGAGCTGGGCATTCCGCTGCCGCCAAGAAAAATAATATAATCGGGTGTAAATTTATACTTAGCTCCTTTTGTGCCTAACCAAAAATGAATATCGTAGGGAAGGCGTGTAAACGAAAACACAAGAAGTATAAAAAACAACAAACCAAGAGAAAGAAAAAGTAGTTTGAAAACTTTTTTAACAGTTGGCCATAAAGTTTTCATGAATCATTTTTTAAATGTCCAACGTGGTCTGCTTCGGAGGTTTCCCGTCTTTCTTATTTTTTTGTGAAGAAGGCAATTCAGAAGATTTTTTATTGGACGAAGTTTCCTTTGAAGAAGCAGCAGGCGGGCGCACAGGTTTTTCATTCGACTCGATCAGGTTTACTTCCTTTACTTTTTCGTCGCTGAGTTTATTTCCTTTGGCCTGACGACTTTTAACTTCAATAAATTCAGAAAGATTTATCTTTTTATTTTTCAATTCTTTTTTAGAGAAGATAACCTCTACAAGTGGAGATTGGTTTGTACTTGCTACTTCGAGGACAGAACCTTCGGCTTCGGTAATAAATAATACTTTTTTATCTGTTGGTTCAATTATAAATCGTTTTACAAAATAGGTTTTATCCTTGCCATCATAATAAACTGCTGAAATAGTTTTGGAAGCATCGAACTTTTCAATTAGCACAATGTCTTCGTCAAAATGTGCCGATAAATCATAGGAATATAATTTATAATGACCGCTTTGTGTAATGCCAAGTATTTTTTCATCTCCCGAAAACTCTCCGAGATAAGAACCTTGTTCGTTATTATTTATCCGGTGAACATTGTCGTCGAACCAAATTTTTTCAGTTCGAATTACGCCTGCACTTTTCGATTTCTGTACTATTTTCTTTACGGGGTATTTTGTTACAACATTCCCCATTGTGCCACGTGCTTTTATGGCAAGTTCGGAAAAATTCACATCGAACTCTAGCTTACGCAATCCGGGTAATGGTTTTAAATGTACAGTAACAACTTCTGTTTCCCCGTTAGGATTAGCCGTAAAATAGAGTACTTGAGACTCCGGTGCTCCCTTGGTTAAATCGTATTCTTTGTCGCGTGTTACGCCGGTAACCGGAAAGCGTTTCATCATTGCCGATCCTTTTTTACCATCGCGATAAATCATATTGTAAATAGTGTATTCATCATTCTTCTTAAACACATTTACATAAATGATGTCTTTTCCAATAAAAACTTTGTCTGCAATTTTAACTATTTTCAGTTTTCCCTCTTTGGTAAAGGCCACAATGTCGTCAATATCCGAGCACTCGCATACAAATTCATCTTTCTTGAGCCCATATCCAATAAATCCTTCCTCTCTATTCACATATAATTTTTCGTTAGCAACAACAACTTGGCGCACTTGAATACTTTCGAAAGAACGAATTTCGGTTTTTCGCCCGCGAGTGTCGCCATATTTCTTTTTTAAATTTTTAAAATACTCTATGGCATATTCCGTGAGGTTAGCAAGATTATTCTTTGCCTGTTCAATTTTTGCTTCGAGGTCTTTCATTACTTCGTCTGCCTTTATACTGTCGAAACGTGTAATGCGAATCATCGGAATCTTCGTCAGTTTTTCCAAATCATCGTCGTTAATGGCGCGATTAAGTTTACGCTTATGCGGTTTGAAGCAATCGTAGAGGTAGTTGAATAAATTTTCTTTGTCGCTGTACTTTTTAAAGTCGATATACATTTCTTCTTTGATAAATATTTTTTCAAGAGAAGAAAAATGCCATTGCTCGCCCAGTTCATGCAGCTCAATTTCGAGTTCTTTTTTAAGGAGTTCGAGCGTTTGCTGAGTAGAAATTTTCAGTATTTCATTTACGCTGAGAAAGCGGGGTTTATCGTTTTCAATTATGCAAGCATTTGGCGATATGGATACTTCACAATCGGTGAAAGCATATAAGGCATCAATGGTTTTATCGGGAGACACATCGGCTGCAAGATGAATTAACACCTCTACATTTTCAGAGGTATTGTCTTCTACT
>JADLGT010000015.1 GCA_020849195.1 Bacteroidia bacterium | reverse complement strand
TTGTTGGCTGTTGCAAGGTTCTGAGCTTCCTGTACGGCCTCTTGCGATTTTATTGTAAAATTATTTAGGTTCATAGGTATAAAATTTTTTTATGAATCCTCAAAGTTCGCTCCATTGCATGAAAGCAATAATTTTCAGGAACTATTGTCGTGTTTTATAGAAAGCCTGTGACTTTTTGTCGTTTTACTTTTATCTGTGTTTATTTGATTCAAAGTAATTTTAATTGCGCAGGACTGGCTCATTCACAATCGTTTTGTTCACATACTATTTTATTCTATGGAATGGCATAACAATATAATATTCCGATAGATAAGGAATTTTTAACGACAGAAAAACCGTATATTTATAAACCTTTTTTGTAAATTTCACGTTCAATCCGCGCATGAAACAAAGCCTAAAAAAATCAATTTTCACTTTTGTTTTGATTTTGCTTGTTTCTGCTTCTTACTCTCAGCTATATAATTTTCATACATACACGGTCGAAGATGGTCTAACACAGTCGCAGGTACGTGCATTGTATCAGGGCCAAAATGGTAGTTTATGGATAGGAACAGCCGGGGGTGGTGTTACCAGATACAACGGGAAAAAATATTTCAATTTTACCAGTGTAAACGGATTAGCCGATAATACTATATCATCAATAATTGGCGATAAATGGGGACATATATGGATAGGAACTGCAGCGGGTTTGTCGAGATATAATGGCAAAGAGTTTAAAAACTTTTCTACTAAAAATGGTATGCCTAATAGCACTATTAACGCATTGTGTGTTGATTCGGCAGGAAATGTATGGGCAGGAACCGATGAGGGCTTATGCATACTTATTCCTACTGATAGTTCGAGGAGTTTTTTTAAATTCTCCTCTTACTTTGCTAAAAACGGACTTCCGGATAACACAATTACTTCGCTATATTCCGATAAGAAAGGCAAAGTTTGGGTAGGAACAAATAAAGGTGTTGTAAAAGCCGATTCAAAAAATGTGAGAAATTGTCACTTCACGTTATTCTCCGACTCGGGTGGAATTATCAATGGTCGAATAAACAGTATTGTTCAGGACCAAAACGGATACATGTGGTTTGCGGGCAACAATGGTGTAAGCAAACTTATTTCCAAAGGAAATGAAAGCAGCAAATTTTTGAACTACACCGTTAAAAATGGATTGATTAGTAATGACGTAAACTCTATAACAGCCGATAGCAAAGGCAATTTGTGGTTTGCTGCCGAAACGGGCATTACCCGCGTGGTGTTTGAAAACAATACCAATACTTTACAGGTAATTAATTATAACTATAAATCGGGATTGCCCGAAGCTACTGTAAATACTTCGTTCGAAGACCGCGAAGGAAATATATGGTTTGGCACCGAGAATGGTTTGACTCGCTATAGTGGAAGCCGCTTTGTAATTTACACTAAGGATCAAGGCTTACAGAATAATGTGGTTTGGTCGATTGTTGGCGATAAAGATGGAAACTTGTTAATCGGCACCGACGATGGGCTTTGCAAACTTAACCTCAAAAACACCACATCTCTTTGCGAAGACTTGACGCAAAAGTATCATATCCCGTCAGGGACAATTCGTACAGTATTTATTGATCGCGAAAATAATATATGGCTTGGTACTGAAAACGGAGTTGTAAAATTAACGCTGCAACCATCCGGAGAATACACAGCAAAACTTAGTAACGATAATGAAAATTTTAATAGCCAAGTAAATTATATTCTTGAAGATACTAAAGGAAATATATGGTTTGCCACAACAAAGGGCTTGATAAGTTATAATGGTTCGGAATATAAAAAATACACCAAAGGCGAAGGTCTTCCGGATGATGTTGTGCTGTGTTTAATGGAAGATCGAAAAGGAACACTTTGGGTTGGAACCGAAAAGGGACTGTGTAATTTTGATGGACACGGTTTTACAAAATTCGGCTCATATACAGGACTAAAGCTGCAGGTGGCTTCTATTGTAGAAGACGAAGACGGAAATTTATGGCTTGGTTCTAATTCCGGAGGTGGAGTTACGCGATTTGATGGCGAAAATTATATAAATATAAGTGAGGCGGATGGACTTATCTCGAACACCGTTTACCTGTTGTCGGTTGATAATTCGGGAAAGTTGTGGGTAGGAACAAACAAGGGTCTTGATTTGTTTGACATAAACCATTACAACAAATCCGACTCGATTCGTATTCGGCATTATACCCGTAATGAAGGATTTACAAGTGTTGAGTGTAATCAAAATGCGGTGTATAAAGATTTTAGCGGAAAAATTTGGTTCGGTACAGTAAAAGGCGCAGTGATGTATGATCCCGAAGAAGATGTGCAAAATACAATCCCTCCTTTTACACGATTCACTTCCCTTAAATTATTTAACAAAGAAGATGTTGATTGGTCGAAGTTTACCGACAGCATTAACCCTTCGACCGGATTGCCTGTAAACCCAATTTTCCCCTACGATCAAAACACAATATCTTTTAGTTTTCTCGGTATAAGTTTAACCAACCCCGAGCGGGTAAGGTACAAGTACAAGCTCGAAGGAAATAGTGATGAATGGTCGGAGGAAACGTCAGAAACAACAGTAGCCCTATCAAGGCTCGATCCGGGCAAATACACATTTTATGTAATGGCTTGCAACAACGATGGTATATGGAACAAAGAGCCATTGAAATTTTCGTTCATCGTCAGTCCTCCATTTTGGAAAACAATTTGGTTTTATGTTACCTGTGTAATCTCACTTACAATTGGTATATGGCGGTTTATAAGTTGGCGCACAAATAAACTTCAAAAAGATAAAAAACTACTTGAACAAAAAATTGACGAACGTACCCGCGAACTAAAAGAAAAAAATATCGAACTCGATAAGCTCTCAATTGTTGCCCGCGAAACAGTTAATGCCGTAGCTATTGCAACCCCTTCGGGCGAAATAGAATGGTTAAACGAAAGCTTTACACGTATAACAGGCTATACTTTAGAAGATTTAAGAAATAATAATAATGCCTCCATCTATCAGGCAAGTAATAATGCCGAACTCAAAAAAGTTATACTCGATTGTGTTTCAAATAAACAATCACGCATGTACGAAGTTTTAAATCAAACCAAAGAGGGAAAAGACATTTGGATTCATACAACCTTAACTCCAATTTTTGATGAGAATGGCCGCGTAAAAAAATTGGTATTTATTGATACTGATATTACTGAAACCAAGCAAGCCGAAGAAATTATTCGCCAAAAGAATAAGGACATGATGGATAGTATTAATTACGCCAAATTAATACAAGATGCCATCTTGCCAACAAAAGAAGATATACATAGAGCTTTGCCCGAATCTTTTATTTTTTTCCAGCCGCGCGAGGTGGTGAGTGGCGATTTTTATTGGTTTAATATTGTTGGCGATCGTATTTACCTTGCTGTTGCCGATAGTACCGGGCACGGCGTTCCCGGCGCATTTATGAGTTTGATAGGTTCTACTTTGTTAAATGATATTGTTAATCAAAAAAATATTTTGGAGCCCGATAAAATTTTAAATGAGCTACATGTGGAAATTCGTAAAGTTTTGAAACAGGGGAAAGAAGGTGTTGAAAACAGAGACGGTATGGATATAGTACTTATTGCTATAAATCTTCACGAAAACATTCTGCATTATTCCGGCGCCATGCGCCCGCTGTACATTATCAATAAAAAAGAAATTGACGATGGTAAGCCCGGCGACCATTCAATAACAGAAATACCTCCCGATAAACGATCTATTGGTGGCGACCAAGAAGTACGCATCAGTCAGTTTACTTTACGCGAAATAAAACTGAAAAAAGGTGATACTATTTATATGTTTACCGATGGCTATGCCGACCAGTTTGGCGGACCTAAAGGGAAAAAAATTACTAACGCCAGATTTAAAGAAGCTCTGTTGTCATTGCAAATTTTATCAATGAAAATGCAAGGCAAGCTGTTGGAACAGGATTTAAAAAAATGGATGCGCGATCTTGAGCAGGTGGACGACATACTGGTTATGGGAGTGAAATTCTGAATAAAATTTTCTATAAAAAATTTGATTTTTTAATTTTGGATTAAAACTTACTTTGTATTGAAAGCAATTTTTTTGATTTGCCCCGATAATGATTATATTTATGCAACATAAACACAGATATATGAACTCATTTAGCAGACCGATTTCAAAAATAGTTATGGGCTTTTTCTTTATTGGTTGCATATCGGGCATAAAAGCCCAAAAATCAGCTATAGATAATGCCGGCGATAAAATTAGAGATTTTAATGCTCGCCAATCGTTTTATCGTGGCGATTACAAAACGGCACTTGGCACTTTTAAGGATTTATATAATGGCACCCCTAGTAATGCCGAATACGCATTTTGGGTTGGCGAATGTTATTTGAATATGAATGATCACTCTTCTGCCATCCAATATTTTGAAAAGGCAAAACAAATAAATCCCAACGCAAACTCAAATTTGCCACTCGAATTAGGTAAGGCCTATCGTCTTACCGGCGAACTAGATAAAGCAATTGCAGAGTTTGAAGCATATAAAAAAAATGTAACTAATATTAAAACGCTTAAAGAAAGTGAAGTGGATCACTACCTTGGCCAATGCAATAATGCCAAGCAATTTTTGGCAACTCCTGTTAATGTAAAAATCGAAAATTTGGGTGGCGATGTTAATTCGGAATTTGACGACAAGCGCCCTTCAATAACAGCCGATGGGAAAAAAATGATTTTTACTTCGCGCCGCCCGCGAGATAAGGATAGCCACATTGACAAAGAAGGCGATGGAAAATATTTCGAAGATAT
Source organism: Bacteroidia bacterium (assembly GCA_020849195.1). Classification (GTDB taxonomy): domain Bacteria; phylum Bacteroidota; class Bacteroidia; order JABDFU01; family JABDFU01; genus JABDFU01. The sequence continues at coordinate 2,425 of JADLGT010000015.1, read as the reverse complement.
TTATATGTCGCAATGGGATACTGTAAAAAACGCATGGGGAGAAGCCGATCTTGTTTCCGGTTCAATTAATACCGAGTTTCATGACGCTGCCTGCAGCATTTCGCCGGATGGGAAACAGATTTTTGTATATAAAAATGATGCGCTCGAAGCCCGTGGAGGCGACATTTGGGTATCGCGCTTAAGTTCTTCAGGACGTTGGGGATCTCCGAAAACCTAAGGTCATCCTATTAATACCACTTATTGGGAAGATGGCGCTTGTTTGTCGCCCGATGGCAATACAATTTATTTTGTTAGTGAGCGAAAAATTAAAGGAGCTTTTGGAAGGGCCGATATTTATATGAGTACACGCACAAGTAAAGGCGGCGAATGGTCGGAACCGGTAAATCTTGTCAATGAAATTAATACCGAATACGATTAAGGCGGCATATACATTGCTGCCGATGGGAAAACTATGTTCTTCTGTTCCGAAGGACATAACTCGATGGGCTCCTACGATATTTTTAAAACAGTAAACGAAAACGGAAAATGGACAAAACCATTTAACCTGGGCTATCCAATTAATACCACATCATCGGAAACAAGTTTTATTTTAACCACCGATACAAAAAATGCCTATGTGGCTAGCGATCGTCCGGGTGGATTAGGAGAACGTGATATTTATAAGATAGATATGTCGCATTATCGGATTCTTCAAAAAGACCCAACAGTTGATGTAAACGCTACACATGGTTTTTCTATTTTAAAAGGTACGGTGGTGAGCAGCGAAGGCGCTGCTGCTTTGGCTGCTGAGCTAAATATTTTTGATGAATCAGGGCAAAAAGTTGGCAATACTTTTTCTAATGTCGAAGCAGGCGGAGATTATTTTATTACTTTGCCCGGCAATAAGAAATACACAGTTAAAATTGATTTGAAAGACTATAAACCTATTGAAGAAACATTTTTGTTAGCCACATCAAAAGACGGAACAACTTATACACAAGCAAGAAATTTTATTTTGTATAAAAAATAATTCCGCTACTTGTTGTAAGGCACTTTTTCTACGGCAGGATTAAACATTTTTTCCTTTTTCCTTTTCCTTAATTCTCTCAACAAATTTTGCCAATAGATACATTATAAAGCCGCCTCCCGATAAAATGGCTAAAACTATTAAAAGTGCTGTAATCATAAAAAAAACTTTGGGTAAATAATAATGCCCGAAGTTACGTATTCGCATTTATTTTACAATCACTTCTTTGTTAACCTTCGACGTATTGGCTGTAATACGTGTGTTTATGCCTGTGTACAAAAATAAAATAATAAAAACCATAACAATTAAGGTGATCAGCATATCAGCCGACCTGTCGGGGTAATTCTCGTTTCTGTTACCCGGAACCCTTACTGAATCATACTTCTTCATAGCTGTTTGTTTTTAAAGATTATTATCCTCTTTAACAGTAATGAATGAAGCTTTGTTGTGCTCTCTTAGCGGAAGGTAGTTGTTTCTTAGTAAATGGTATCTTTTTTTGTTTGAAATGGAGATAGGGTATTATTTTTTCCGTATTCGTACATCGTTTGTTATTTTTCCCAACACTGTTCCGTCAGGCGAGACCCCGCAACTAAAGTTTTCAAGCAACGAAACAAAAAACATACTTGTACTTGTGTACGATGATTATGGGCGTGAAGTATATTCGAAAATATCAATTATAGAAAAAGGCAATGGTCAAGTGCTTGCCATCGATCCTTCCAAAACACTATCTCCGGGTGTTTATTTTATTTCAGCTTCTTCCGACAATTCCATCTTCCGACAAAAACTTGTAGTGAGGTAAACCCGAACACGTTAATGTAATTATGTTGACAATCAGGATTAACCCCGATCAACAGTAGTTGCTATTGACCATTAGGAATATTATGCTATTTTTATTGCATAATCTCTGTTAAATTGAATAAGTATTCTATTATATGCTTGTTGCTGTTATTGATTTAGGAACAAACACATTTAACCTGCTTATTGCAGAACTGCTTGCTGCCGGCAAATACCGTATTTTATACAATACCAAACTCCCCGTCAAGTTGGGTAAAGGAGGCATTAATAAAAATCAATTATTACCCGATGCCATGGAGCGCGGAATTAATGCGCTCAACGATTACAAAAATATAATAGCCCAATATAATGTTGCCAAAACTTATGCTTTTGCTACTTCTGCTATGCGCGAAGCAACTAACAGTAATGAATTTATTAAAAGGATTCACGAATTAGGTATAAGTGTAGATGTTATTAGTGGCGACAGAGAGGCTGAATTGATTTATAAAGGAGTACGGTTGGCGATTGACATTGGCGAACAGCATGTTGTTGTAATGGATATTGGAGGAGGAAGTACAGAATTTATTATCGCAAATAACAAGCAGATACTGTGGAAAAAAAGTTTTTTACTCGGCGTTTCCAGGT
>JADLGT010000014.1 GCA_020849195.1 Bacteroidia bacterium | reverse complement strand
TCTTTTAAGGTGATGGCTTCATTGGTTTTACTGAATGAGTTTTTTAGTTGATAACGATGATAGCGGCCAAACACCTGATGGTCGGTGTAACACGCTATTTTATTTTGCTTATCAATAAAACCTTCGTGAACTGACAGAGGTATTCCCGTCCACAAATCATCTGTATGTAAATTAGTTTTATTTAAGTCGGAAAAAATGCTGCGTAAACGTTCGGCTTGTTTTTCGGTATCAAAAAAAATAATGTTGTTGAAATTATTTTCGGCATTGCTATTCAGATGGTCGAGCAGCATTTCGAAATTTTTATTGAAGGCCGGTTGAGGTGTACATTCATACTCAATTGTTAAATCGGTTTCCAGGTGGAAACGGTTTCCAAATTCGACGCATGGAAAGTTAAACAGTTGCTTAAAAAAATGTTCTTGAGTAATGTACAGCTCATCGGGATGCAGCTGCTCAATTAGTGATTCGGAATTTGAGAATATTTTGGTTGCGCTGTCAACCTCTTTTTGAATAGTGTCGGCAATAGATACCGTATCGTTTAGCCATACAATTGTATCGGCGGGAATATATTCTAAAAAACTTTGACGGCTTTCCTTGAGTAATTTTTCCTGAATATTGGGAATAACGGTCATGCTTTCCATTTGCTGTATTGACAATTGTGTTACAGGATCGAACGAGCGAATTGACTCTACCTCATCGCCCAACAATTCAACGCGGTAAGGGTTATCGTCCGAAAAAGAAAAAACATCTATTATTCCGCCGCGAACAGAAAATTGTCCGGGGCTAAGCACATAATCAACCCGTTCGAAACCATATTCCGAAATAAGTTCAACAACAAAATCGACTGAAAGTTTTTCGCCTTTTACTACCTGCAATGTGTTTTTTGAAAGATGTTGGCGTGTAACCACTTTCTCGGCAATGGACTCGGGATAAGCTACAATAATTAATGCACGAGTAGATTCGCTCCGGGCGTATGTAATCAATTCATTAAGTGTTTCAGCTCTAAGTAATAAGTTCGAATTATTTTTATCGCTATGTTCGTACGGTCTTCGACCCGACGAAGGAAAAAAGCATACCGATTTCTTAGAAAAAATAGTTTCAATATCATTTAAAAAATAGGCGGCCGTTTCGTGGTTAGGCAGTAAACACAAATGTGTTTTTTTTAGTTGTTGAGCTGCCGAGGCAACAACAAAAGATGGCATCGAGCCGGCAAGACCTTTGAGACGGACATGAGGAGCCCCTCCCGATTTTAGTTTTTGTACAACTTGTAAAGTACTATCGGTTTCAGCGTAAAATTTCAACAACTGTTCCAACTTCATCAAAGCAAACGCTAAAGTAATAAAACCATATAATTAATGCAGCGAGTTGAAATAAATTTTAAACGGGCTTTTGCGTCGCACTTCTAAAGCAAAATCCAAATTTAATTTGCTTCTTAGTAACTTTACGTTCTGTAAATGAACAAAGAAAAAGAACAGCATATACAATCCATCCTTCAATCGCTGCCCGATAATCCCGGCGTTTATCAATATTACGACCGCGATAAAAAATTACTCTATATTGGAAAGGCCAAGAACCTGAAGAAAAGAGTTGCCTCGTACTTTAATCGCGAAAAGCACGAGAACACCAAAACTTCGGTTATGGTAAAAAAAATTTTCGACATCAGCTATATTGTTGTAAATACCGAACTCGATGCGTTGCTTTTAGAAAACAGTCTCATTAAAAAACATCAGCCGCGTTACAATGTGCTGCTGAAAGACGACAAAACCTATCCGTGGATTTGTATAAAAAAAGAACGCTTCCCGCGGGTATTTACAACACGATCGCCGGTAAAAGACGGTTCGGAATATTTCGGCCCCTACCCTTCAGGGCGCATGATGCATGCTATACTGGAGCTTGTTCATAAACTGTTTCCGCTGCGCAATTGCAACTTGCAATTAACCGAAGAAAATATTAAAAAAAATAAATTTAAGGTGTGCCTCGAATACCATATTGGCAACTGTAAAGGTCCCTGCGAGAATTTACAAAGCGAAGAGGAGTACACGAACAACATTGCTCAAATACGTCACATCATAAAAGGAAATATTTCAACCGCCGTCAGACAAATGAAAAACCTTATGCTGACGTATTCCAATGCTTTAGAATATGAAAAAGCGCAATTGCTAAAAGAAAAAATCGGCTTGCTGGAGAATTATCAAAGTAAATCAACTGTGGTTAGTCCCGGTGTTGACAATGCCGATGTTTTTTCAATTATAACCGATACAGCCTGTGCGTATGTTAACTACTTGCGAATAGTAAACGGAGCTGTGATACAAGGTTACACTATTGAAATGAAAAAAAAATTAGATGAAACCGAGGAAGAGTTACTTACATTGGCTATTGCCGACCTGCGGCAGCGTTTCGACAGCCAATCGACCGAAATTATAGTACCGCTTGTACCTGATGTGAAATTTGAAAATGTAACTTACCTTGTTCCTCAGCGCGGCGAAAAAAAGCATCTGCTCGAACTTTCGGAAAGAAACGCCGACTACTACCGCAAAGAAAAACATCGCCGCGAATTGTTGCTTGACCCAGAAAGACACACCGTTCGAATAATGCAGCAAATGAAAAAAGATTTGCGTTTGAAAGAAGAGCCACGTACCATTGAGTGTTTCGATAACTCGAACATACAAGGAGCCTATCCCGTTGCGGCCATGACGGTTTTTAAAAACGGAAGGCCCAGTAAAAAAGATTACAGGCACTTTAATATTAAAACCGTTGACGGTCCTAACGATTTTGCATCGATGGAGGAAGTAATTTACAGGCGTTACAAACGTTTGCAGGAGGAACAATTGCCGCTTCCGCAACTTATAGTTGTTGACGGAGGAAAAGGTCAATTAAGCTCGGCTCTTACAAGCCTTGAAAAACTCGGACTGAACGGGAAGGTGGGTATAATTGGTATTGCAAAAAAATTAGAAGAAATTTATTATCCCGGCGATTCAATCCCATTATACCTCGACAAAAAATCGGAAACCTTAAAAATCATTCAACAGATACGCGACGAAGCCCACCGGTTCGGAATTACACATCACCGTAAACGCCGCGAAAAAGGCACCATTAAAACCGAACTTACCGACATCCCCGGCATTAGTATAAAAACTGCAGAAAAACTTCTTAAATACTTTAAATCGGTAAAACAAATTAAGCTGGCTTCGCTTGAAGAGCTTACACTTGCCCTAGGAAAGCAAAAAGCAGAGTTAATAAAAAAATATTACGAATAGATTTTGGTTTTTAATAAATACTTGAGCTACCTTAGCAACCTTGTTATTTATAATGAAAAAACTGATTACGAGTATTGCATTTTTTATTTTTGTTCTCCATAATTTTGCCCAAACAAAATCCGAGAAACATGTTGCTGTAAGTGAAAGTCCCAGCCATGCTTCGGGTTTATCATCTTTCTCTGCCCTCCCCCTGTCGGATCATGTACAAATAAACTGGCTTATTATTAGTGCAACAAACACTAGCTTTTTTACCATTGAGCGCAGCGCCGATTTGGTAAATTACGAATCGATTAACAGAGTAAATGGAAATGCAAATGAGTCGGCGGTAATGAGCTACCAAATTGATGATTACGCCCCATACAATGGTGTATCGTATTATCGCCTTAAGCTTACCGACACCGAAGGAAGAAACTTCTACTCCGAAGTACAAAGTGTGGTGTTTGCATCTCCCCTCAACCTTACGTTTATTCGTAACGAAACCAGTAGAAATTATATTCTCGAGTTTAAAACATTAAAAGATAAAGAAGACAATTACACAATTGAAATTGCTAATGCGCTTGGCGAAACCGTTTACAAAGAAAATCTTGTGAAGTTTATAGGCCACTATAGCCACGAAATTGATCTTATAAATTATGGGAAAACTGCCTACATCATCACCATTTCAAATAGTACCGAAAAAATAGCAAAAAGGGTTATTGCCTATTAACGCTGATCTTAGGGAATCAACTGAAAAATCGCGGTTTGCCTCGTATTTTTTATTCTTCGTAACTTTGCGCCTCTGTATTCCGTTGAAATTACAGAGATGGTTTCCATGAAACACGGAACTAAAATAGTATATGTACTGGCTTTTACCCATTATTTTTGTTTTGCACAAACAGCGGAAGATTTACTCAAATCCGCGCGACAGCAAGATAGCCTCAACAACTATAAAGAATCAATAAAAACATATAGCAAGGCTGTTAAACTGAATTCCGAACTGGCCGTTGCATGGTTAGGTCGTGCCAACGCAAAACATCAGCTGGGTGAAGATAAAAGCGCGCTGGAAGATATTGCACAAGCCATAAAGGTGAAGCCCGACTATTCTGATGCTTTTGTAAAACGCGGCTTGATAGAAGCCGGCAGAGGAGACATCAAATCGGCGATGAGCGATATGGATAAAGCTGTTGGATTTAATGAGCGTAATGTTGATGCATTGGTGCAACGCGGTATTATGAAAAGTAAAATGCGTAAAAATAAAGAGGCAATTAATGATTTTATGGCAGCCCTCGAAATTAAACCCAACTGTGCCGAAGCCCTTATCTACCGAGGGAAAGCCCGTCATGAAATACGCGACTATCAATTAGCCATAAGCGATTTTAATAAAGCCGAACCCTTTGCACCAAATAATTTCGACCTTTTAAAATTTCGTGGCAATACTAAATTTGAAATGCGCGACTACAAAGGAGCTATACACGATTACGATAAAGCTATTGAGTTAAACAAAGAAGATCCGGAACTGTATGCCAACCGTGCAGGAGCAAAAATAAATTCGGGCGACAGCAAAGGTGCGCTCGAAGATTGCGAAACAGCCATTAAGCTCGACCCTAAAAATCCAATCATTTACAATTTCAGAGGAAGTGCACGAAGCTCGCTTAGAGATTTAAAAGGCGCTATAGAAGATTTGGACAAAGCCATTAAACTAAAACCAAATTATTCTCAAGCCTTTATTAGTCGCGCAGCTACTAAGTTCGCATCGGGCGACAAAAAAGGTTCCTGCGCCGATCTCATTACTGCCGATGGACTTGGCAATCCTATGGCTAATGATTTGATTGAGAAATA
>JADLGT010000013.1 GCA_020849195.1 Bacteroidia bacterium | reverse complement strand
TCTCGTTTTTCTTTTTTAGTTTTGAAAGATGTTCGCATAAAAGAACAGCCAGTTTTTTGATTGATAATACAATCTTGTTTGCTTGTTCATCGCTCACGCTTTCATAACCTTTTATCATTCTTAGTTTTTCAACCGTTAATCCTTTATTATTTTCGCTCTCACTTTTCATTTCTATTTTTGACTTCCGTTCTACACTCCCTTTTTTATTTTATTATATTGATTATCAATATAATAGCTAATTTACGTACAACTTTTGAAATAAAGAAATGCCCTCGAATCGCCCTAAATTTGCCCAATTTTTAGGTTGATTTTAAGCTTCCACCTGTACATTTTATTATCCCAAAATTTGGCAAGGTGATCTAATTTTTACTTTCCTGTTCATAATTATGCAGTTTTGGTTTGATGTTGATTTTTTAATAATCCTTGTTTCTTTAATGCTTCGTATCTGTATCTCCAATCACTTTTCTTTTCTGTTTCATTTTTGCCGGAGATTAATTGTTGTACTTTTTCTTCATGTGTTTTTTCTTCGATAAAATCTATTTCAGAGAATTTTATTTCCGATGTGTGAAGCATTAATTGATGCCGAATGCAAATCAGTTGTGCTTTTCTTTCCTTTGTTAGTTTGAAAGCAAGCATTTTTAAATGCCTCTTTTCTTCAAGCGTTTTATTTAGTCCGAGAAAGAGTTCGATTATTAATTCCTTAAAAGGATAATCATTTGGTAGCTTATTAAAAGTTGTACTTGTAACCCATCTCTTAAATGCATCCGTTATGCAAAGCAAGGTGTGCTGGTCTATGCGGCTATAATTACTTAGCTTTATTAATCCTTCAGCTAAACATCTAAAGCGAGTGTTTACCCAAACAATGCGCTGTGCATCTTCGTATTCCCAATAATCAAAAGGCTCTTTTATTTTTATACCTCCTGAATTTTGTTCGTATTTTTTTTCAATTAAACCAATGAGTTTACTGTTGATCCATTTATAAGGAGGTTCATTTTCTGTTTCCTGTTTTTGTTCAATAGTTAAAGAGCTCTTAATTGGTTCAACTTTCTGAATTTCTTTTTCTACCTTCCTTATTTTATTCGTAACCGGTATTTCGGTTTCTTCTTCTTCAGCCTCCGCCAACAGTACAAATTCAAACTCACTTTGTTCATCCTTATCGTATTTTACGTTAAGCTCATTATTACCGTATTTTACGGTATCTTTTTCGTTATCGTATTTTACGCTAACTTCATCAGTAATAAAGGGCTTTACGCTAACAACTGGTACTTGCAAAATTGGTTCTGCTACTGGTGTCCCCGAAAGCACCAAGCCATTTCTCTTAAAATATGCCATTTGCTTACAGTTATCGCTGCAATATTTTTTGCTCGATCGTATTGCCGTAAAATGCTCTCCACAATATAAACAGGTGCTTTCCATTCTTTTAAATTCTAATCGGTTTAATATTCGTTTTCATCATCGTCTTCATCCAACATCAAAATTGTATCGCCAAGCAAGCCTTTCATGTATTCGCTATAATCAGTTAATATGCCTTCCATGTTTTCTTTGGCTTCTCTATTCTTTATAGAGTTCAAATCAAAATATACATTTAGTAATACAATGTTTTGTCGCTCCTGAATCCCAATAATTTTATGCTTAATATTGTTACCAAACAGAATGCGCAAAATATCCATAAGAAGATCTTCCGGTATTTTATAGCGTTTTACACTTAATTTATTTTCCATTTCTTTCGTTTTATAAGTAAGCGGTTTCATAGGTTTTCTTTTTCTCCGGTTGCGCTATTGGTATAACATCTCTAATAGCATTGAGCCCAATTCCCAAATGTGGATTTTCCGTTTCTGTTTCCGTTAACACTTTTATCTTCTTATACTTCTTCTTTACTTTTTCAAGATCCTCCTCAAGCTCCATGTAATCTTCTTTTAGCTTGAGGTTTTCTGCTTTCAATTTTTCTATTTCCTCTTTTTGTCCTTTTAATTTTATAAAGGCATAGATCAATAATCCAACACCTATAAGCAAAGTGATTGGACTTAATATTAGTTTTAATACCGACCCCATTAATTTATTGTCTCCGGCAATGGTATCTGCTGCTTTTTCCCAAACACCTTTTTCGACATCTGTTCCTGATAAGCCTTTATCGGTTTTATTTCCGGTTTGTTTTTGCTCTGTTTTTTCTTCTTTCGTTTCTTTCATGGCTATTGTATTTTACGTTTAAAAATTCAAAGGTCGATTACTGTATTTTACTGTTTGCCGATTCCCGAACGTATTGAACATTATTGGTTCTTATTGAACGGTATTGGCGTTTATCGTTTACAAAAACAAAGGTGCAACAAGTGTATTTTACGCTTTCCTCATTTTTGACGTTGATTGCAATTCTTTTCGTTTGTTTTATAATCTTTTCTAAAGTTTTTCGATTTTAGCGTAAAGTAACGGCAGTGGTTTAACTCGCTTTACCGATTGGGGCGTAAACTGCCAAGAAGTGCTTTCAAATGCAGTATTCTGATGTGTAGGTGTAATTAGGTAAGGTTCGGAATGGCAAATCAACTTACTATTAAGGATTAGAACTTATCTAGAGTAGTCTACACTGTAACTAATTAACAAAAAGCATATTACGATAAAACTCTGATAAGTGTCATTTTTTTATCTCGATTGAATTTTGTACTTTCGTCATACAATGAAAAGAATTTTAGTTTTCACCTTGCTTTTTGTTTACACCACTTTAGCTTGTGGAGTGAATATTCAATTGCATTATTGTGGTGGAAAGCTAAAGCATATTTCATTATTCGAGCCGACTGATGATGATGGATGTTGCGGCTCTTCTATGCAAAAAAAGGATTGTTGTGATGATAAAGAAACTTATTTAAAAGTAAAAGATAAACACAACTCAAACACTTCTCTAAAGGTAATCACTTTCAAAGCTCAATCAGCAGAATTTGTGATTCCTTATTTCACTTATAATTTTCTATACAATACGCATAATCGTATTATCGAAAGTTATCATGCACCACCCGTCTTATACGACAATCCTTTATACCTCCAACACAGGGTATTAATCATTTGATTTTTATTTAGCGCTTGTTTCCCGGCCACATTGTGGTGCGGGCGTTTCTCTTTGTACCTAATCGTACCCCACAACTATTTTATTTAATCTAAAACCACAATAAAAATGAAAAAGACAATCAACTCAATCATCTTGGCGATGCTTATTTCTGCAT
>JADLGT010000012.1 GCA_020849195.1 Bacteroidia bacterium | reverse complement strand
TTAGTCATATAAAAATTAATCTTAATAATCAAGTTGCTAATGAACTGACTTCCTTTTATAAACTAAACAGCAGCCTTGATTTGTATTACCGAGTTGGAAAAGGAACAATTGATTTCCGTTTACTGAAAGAATATGCCGAAAACCGATCAAAATATTCGGGCAAAGTACAGCCTCGCCCCGACAGCTCATCGCTCGAAGAGTTAGTTACAATTGCCCGCGGTAAAAGCGACATGTTGGTGCTTGGCGAAAACCTTCAAAAAATAGATTATAAACTTTCGTCCTGCTGCAATCCTATTCCGGGCGATGATGTGTTTGGTTTTATTACAATAAATGAAGGCATTAAAATTCACCGAACCAATTGCCCCAATGCCATCCAGCTTATGTCGAATTATGCTTACCGCATTGTAAAAGCCAAGTGGACTAATCAGGAAATGATTTCTTTCCTCGCCGGCATTAAAATAATAGGCTTTGATGAAGTGGGAATAGTAAACAACATAACCAAAATTATTTCCAACGACATGAACGTTAATATGCGTTCAATTAGTTTTGATAGTACCGATGGTACTTTTGAGGGCACCATAATGGTTTTTGTACAAGACACCGACCACCTCACCCAACTCACCGAAAATCTCAAAAAGGTTCCGGGTGTACTCAACGTTTATCGTATCGACCAGTCTAAATAGCGACTAACTAATGTTAAACCGAATTTTTAATTGACCGGCTTGCGCTATACTGCTTTTATTCATACATTTATTGTACCCAATACAACGCTTGTGAAATACATTTCTTTTTTATTTGTTGTTACATTACTTGCTTGTGCGCATCCTGTAAAATTTAACAACGTAAACATTAATAATAAATTCGTTTTGCAATTACCCGAATATATGCAGCCTGCAACCGAATTACATTCCGACGCTTCGTTACAATATAAAAACGAGGAGAAAGATATTTACACCATTGTGATTAACGAAAATAAAACAGAGATGAAACATTCACATTTAAAATTCAATCTCGACACCTATTTCAAGGCAGTGGCTTCTCAGCCTTTTATTGAATCTATTCAACACGGAAAAATTAGTGAACCTGTAAAAAAGCAAATTAACGGATCAACAGCCATGGTAGCTGAAATTACCGGAGATATTGGTCCAAACCCGGTATATTATAAGTTAGCTGTTATTGAAACCGACAGTAATTTTTATCAAATACTTACTTGGACCAAGGCCGACAATTTACAAAACTATTCGCACGATATTGACCAGACGATAGATTCGTTTAAGGAACTACAGAATAGTTAAATTTCATTTAGTACCTTTTCTGCTACCATTTCCACTTCTTCCTTTGTTGAGTATTTCCCCAAACTAAAACGCACAGATGAGTATGCTTCCTCTTGAGTTAAACCCATTGCAGACAACACATGAGATGGCTCGGGTATTGCCGATGTACAAGCCGAACCTGTTGACACGGCAATATCGGGCATTTTGGTAATTAACGAATCGGCTTTTATTCCGGCGAACGAAAGGTTGCTCACATTAGGCAAGCGGTTTTTTTGCGAACCATTTACATGAACCTTCCCTGTTTCGATCAAACCTTGTTCAAGCAGAGTTCTCAAAACCGAAATACGCTGCGCATCATCCCACATTTCAGTTTTAGCAATTTCGCAGGCCTTCCCCAATCCCGCAATCGCCGGCACATTCAGGGTCCCCGAACGCAATCCGCGTTCATGACCGCCTCCGTGTATCAAAGGAAGCAATGTTACACGCGGATTTTTTCTCCGCACAAATAAAGCGCCGGCACCTTTGGGTCCATAAAATTTGTGGGCAGATAAACATAACAGATCAATCCCTTCCGCCTGAACATCCACATTTATTTTTCCAACTGCCTGCGTTGCATCACTCATAAAAATACTTCCTTTGGAATGAGCAATTTTTGCAATATCTTCAATTGGCTGAATCACTCCCGTTTCGTTGTTCGCAAACATTACACAAACAAGAATAGTTGATGTAGTTATTGAGTTTTCGATTTGTTGAAGATCGATCATCCCTTCGCGATCAACAGGTACATAGGTTACCTCTGCGCCTTTCTTTTCAAGTGCTTTACAGGTATCCAAAACAGCTTTGTGCTCGGTTGCAACAGTAACAATGTGTTTGCCTTTTGAAACATAGCTCTCAAATACTCCTTTTATCGCCAGGTTAATCGCTTCAGTAGCGCCGGAAGTAAAAATGATTTCCTGCTCACTGCAATTAATAAGTTGTGCGGTTTGTTCTCTCGCCACCTTTACCGCTTCTTCCGCAATCCATCCTAACACGTGTGTTCGACTGGCGGCGTTGCCATACTTATCGGAAAAATAAGGCAACATGGTTTCCAACACACGTTTGTCTATGGGTGTGGTTGAGTTGTAGTCGAGGTAGATAAGCTGACCCATGTGATAAAATTAAGAATTTGTATTTCTCCCCGACCAAAGGTTAATTTCTTTATTTTAGCAGGTCTAAATCAGGCTCAATGGCCGGAAACCTCGAAAACAAGATCGGATTTTTTGAAAAAGTTGCTACCTCACGTATAAAAAAACGTAAGCTTAATTCCTATTACTGGAACGATATTACCCGTTATTGCGATTATTTTGCACATGAAGATTATTCAGTACTTGAAATTGGCTGCGGAACAGGTGAGTTGCTGAATGAAATAAAAGGAAAAGACAAAACCGGAATAGATTTCAGTCCGGCTATGATTAAAATTGCTAAAGAACAATTTCCGCATTTAGCATTTCATGTAATGAAAGCCGAAGAAATCACACTCGACAAAAAATACGACCTAATCATTGTTTCCAACCTAATTGGTTACCTTGAAGATGTAGAAGAGGTTTTTAAACAGCTCCACAAAGTTTGCCATTCCCGCACCAAAATAATTATTAGTTATTACAACTTTTTATGGGAACCCATTCTCAGTATCGGTGAAAAAATCGGAATCAAAACTCCTTCGCCCAAACAAAACTGGTTGTCGCTCGACGATATCAGCAACCTGTTATACGTGGCCGGTTTCGATGTGTACCGGAATTCCAAACGTATGCTCCTCCCTTACTACATTCCTTTACTATCGCCTATCTTCAACACAATACTGGCAAAGCTGCCTGTGTTCAAATATTTTTGCCTCAATCACTTTACATTCGCAAAACCATTGGCACAAACCAACGAGCAAGGGTGGAAAGACAAATATTCTGTCACAGTTGTTATTCCCGCCCGCAACGAGAGCGGCAACATTGAAAATGCCATTACACGTTTACCAAAACTCGGCAAACACACCGAAATAATTTTTGTGGAAGGAAATTCCACCGACGACACCTGGCAAAAGATAGAAGAGATACAAAAAAAGTATGCTTCCTCGCACGATATAAAGATCGCACAACAGGAAGGAAAAGGAAAAGCCGACGCTGTACGCAAAGGATACGGAATCGCAACAGGCGATATTTTAATGATATTGGATGCCGACCTCACCGTTCCACCTGAAGACCTTCCGAAATTTTACGATGCCATTGCTTCAGGAAAGGGAGGATTTATTAACGGCTCAAGATTAGTCTATCAAATGGAGAAAGAAGCCATGCGTTTTTTGAACCTGCTCGGCAATAAATTTTTCAGTATGGCCTTTACCTGGCTGCTCGATCAGCGTTTTAAAGATACCCTGTGCGGGACAAAAGTTATTTTCCGTGAAGACTATTATAAATTAGTTAAAAACAAGAAATTTTTCGGCGACTTTGATCCTTTTGGTGATTTTGATTTAATATTCGGAGCGCATAAGCTCAATTTAAAGATCATTGAGATACCTATACGCTACCGCGAACGCACCTATGGAGAAACGAATATTTCACGTTTCAAACACGGCATCATTTTATTGCGGATGTGTTTGTTTGCTGCAAGGAAAATAAAATTCATATAGCCACGAATTACACGAATTGTCACGAATTGAATCTGTGATTTGCACAACTAAAAATTAAAATAAGGAAAATAAAATTCATATAGCCACGAATTACACGAATTGTCACGAATTGAATCTGTGATTTGCACAACTAAAAATTAAAATAAGGAAAATAAAATTCATATAGCCACGAATTACACGA
>JADLGT010000011.1 GCA_020849195.1 Bacteroidia bacterium | reverse complement strand
TAGTACAGGTTTTTAGGGTTAATTTATAGTTTTTTTTCCACCTTAACTTCCTGTCCTAAATAGTGGGGGCATTATATTGGGCGCACCCAAACACGGATGCAAGTAACCTAAGCGGTTTTACTGCGTTGCCCGGTGGACACTGGGATGTTAAAGAATCTTTTAGTCGCATGGGGCATTACGCTTATTTTTGGACTTGCGATTCATACGATAGTTTATTTGCTCATGAGTGTAGTTTGAATTTCGAAACATCTTATTTCCTCCAGGACTGGGGATCGAAACAACGTGGTATGTCAGTAAGGTGTATTAAAGATGCTGAATGATAAGTAAAATCTACGGTTTTTTCAATCGAAAAAAGACAATGAGGATATATATATTTATTTTGTCATTTGTTTTAATTTCTTCTGCCTATGCGCAAGTCATTGACTCGACACATGTAGCTCAAATTATTGAAAGCATTAAAAATCTTGAACAACAAACGGTGCTTACAAAATTAAATCCATCCGAAAAAAACTTAGCTAAACTTTCTGCAATACTTAAACAAAGGCATTTAAATCATACATCGGATAGCCTATCAATTAACAACTACATCGCTTTAAACATGGAAGCCGGTACCCGTTGTAATTCTCAGCAAAAGATAGACTCTGCCCTTGTTTATTACCGGCGTTGCGAAAAAATACTCTCTTCTGTTCCCATTAATATCGTGGCAAATTATAATATAGTTTATAAATATCTGTTTAACATCAGTTTTCAAAATAAATTGCCTCATGCAAATCGTTATTTTCTTCTGTCAATTAATAATGAGAATAACGATGTTGAAGATTTAATTTCGTTTAGTAGGATAAATAAAAACGTGTCTAAAGATTCATTATTAACCCTGCTTCATATTATGAATACAAACTACTTAAATAATAAAATTAAAAGCCCCGGTGATGTAGATATTTTGTTTAGATATATCATTTTCATGGATCAATATTTTAGAGTTAAATGTTATGACTATAAAACAATAAAATATGATGCTGTACAAGAAAATGACTCATTGCTGCAACTATTATTCATTTCTGTTTTGAAAAATTACAACAACTTGAATATGTTCGATGGTTCATACTATCAAAGAACATTCGATCTCCTGCTGATACATTCTGTAAGCGGTCGACAAACAACGTTTTTCGATAATTATTTTAAAATATATTCGCAGCCTTTCAACAACGATTTTAAAAAATATAACACGTTAAAATCGCTTATAGATATCTACTTAAAATTCAAATATAATAGCCAATATTTTGGAACTGAATTTGGTCAAGGTGAATTGCCGGATAAGAAATGGGGGCTGCTGACCAAAATGAAAGAAGAAGACTTTATTAGTGTATTAAAGAAATTGAAAATTAATAATGCTACATACAAATGATTTTAATATTTGTTGATATTTCTGAATTTTCAATATTATCAGTTTACGATTGAGAGTTGGATTCAAAACAGATTTATTTAGTAGTTCAACTTCAACGAAATATCCCAAACAACAATGCCTGCACTCACCGCAACATTAAGCGAATGTTTAGTGCCCCATTGAGGAATTTCGATAACTCCGGTACACATATCTATTACTTTTTGATCAACCCCTTTTACTTCATGACCGAAAACGAGGGCAATTTTTTCTCGTTTTTCAAACGCAACTCTATTGAGAGGTATTGAGCAATCGGCTTGTTCAATAGCATAAACTTTATATCCATTACTCTTTAAAAGATCAAGCGCTTCTGCAGTGGTTGTAAAGTGTCGCCAGTTTACTGTTTCGGTTGAGCCAAGCGCTGTTTTTTGAATGTCTTTATTGGGAGGACTTCCCGTAATGCCGCACAGGTAAAGCGATTCAACTAAAAATGCATCGGCAGTACGGAATATGGAACCTACGTTAAGCAGACTGCGAACATTGTCGAGCACAATAATCAAAGGTGTTTTAGCCGATTGCTTAAACTCATCAACCGATTTACGATTCAGCTCTTTGTTCAATAATTTCCGCACAGTGCAAATATGATAAAAAGATTGTTGTTAAAAACTTTACATACACCATGTAGCTTGTATTTGTAAATTTACCTGCAATGGCTATCAATCGCAGCATGATAAAAAGCGCATCGGCACCGGTAGAAACCCCGCTGATGAAACAGTATTATACCATCAAAACAAAATACCCCGACGCATTACTTTTGTTCAGGGTGGGAGATTTTTACGAAACATTCGGGCAGGATGCTGTTAAAGCTTCTGAGATATTGGGTATTGTACTCACCCGCCGAGCAAATGGATCGGCTACTTTTGTTGAGTTGGCCGGTTTCCCTTACCACTCGCTCGACACCTATTTGCCAAAATTAGTACGTGCAGGGCAGCGAGTAGCTATTTGTGATCAACTTGAAGATCCGAAGATGACCAAAACCATTGTGAAGCGTGGTGTTACCGAATTGGTTACGCCCGGTGTTTCGTACAATGATAAAGTGCTCGATCATAAATCAAATAATTTTTTAGCTAGCGTTGCGTTCGCTTCCACCCCATTCGAAAAAAGCACGAAAGAGCAAGCCGGCGTTTCTTTTCTTGATGTGTCAACCGGCGAATTTTTGGTGGCGCAAGGAACACCCGACTATATAGATAAACTGCTGCAAAGCTTCAGACCAAGCGAAGTGCTGTTTCAAAAAAACAGAAAAAAAGAATTTGTTGAATTGTTTGGCGAAAAATTTTATTCGTATGGAATTGACGAATGGGCTTTCTCTTCCGAGTTTGGCAACGAATCATTACTCAAACATTTCAACACCAAATCGCTAAAAGGTTTCGGAATTGAAAATATGGACTTGGGCATTATCGCCGCCGGTGTTGCGCTGCATTACTTAGCCGAAACACAACACGATAAAGTAAAGCACATTACTGCCATTTCGCGCATTGAAGAAGAAAAATATGTTTGGCTCGACAAGTTTACTATACGTAACCTTGAATTGTTCGGTTCCTTCAACGAAAATGCCAACACGCTTATTAATGTAATTGATCATACCGTTTCTCCAATGGGATCGCGTATGCTGAAGCGTTGGATGGCACTACCGTTAAAAGATAAAACACCTATTGACGATCGTTTGAACAGTCTAGAGTTTTTTTTATCGGCTGACGATGCTGCCCATGAAATAACAACTCATATTGAGTCTATAGGCGATCTTGAACGCATAGTTTCTAAAGTAGCGACCGTTCGTATTTCTCCAAAGGAAGTAGCGCAACTTAAACGTGCATTACTTGCCATACAACCTGTGAAAACTATTTTGGAAAAAACAGGAAATGCTGCATTGATAAAAATTGCCGAACAGTTAAACCCTTGCAAAACGGCAACCGATAAAATAGAAAAAGAGTTGTGCCCCGATCCGCCTTTTTTAATCAACAAAGGAAATGTTATTGCACAAGGTGTAAATTCCGAGTTAGACGAACTGCGTCAAATAGCCTATTCGGGTAAAGATTATTTGTTGCAGATACAGCAGCGCGAATCAGAACGCACGGGGATACCTTCGTTGAAAATAGCGTTTAACAATGTGTTTGGCTATTACTTAGAAGTAACCAATACGCATAAAAACAAAGTTCCTTCCGACTGGATGCGTAAGCAAACGCTTACCAATGCCGAACGCTACATAACCGAAGAGCTGAAACAATACGAAGAAAAAATTTTAGGGGCCGAAGAAAAAATTCTTGCGATCGAGGCACGGCTTTTTAACGAACTGGTAATTGCCCTGTCCGATTATATTGTTCCTATTCAGCTTAATGCATCGTTGATAGCCCGAATAGACTGCCTGCTATCGCTTGCATCGGTTGCTATGAAATACAATTATGTACGACCGCATATTAATGAATCGAAAACGCTTGATGTAAAAAACGGGCGCCATCCTGTAATCGAAAGGCAGCTACCCATTGGCGAAGAATATGTAGCCAACGATGTTTACTTAGACAATGATACGCAACAAATAATAATTATAACAGGACCTAACATGTCCGGAAAATCGGCACTACTGCGTCAAACCGCATTAATAGTGCTGTTGGCGCAAATGGGCAGTTTTGTTCCGGCTAAACATGCCAACATTGGGCTGGTAGATAAAATTTTTACACGCGTTGGCGCATCCGATAATATTTCATCCGGCGAATCAACTTTTATGGTTGAGATGAATGAAACGGCAAGCATATTAAATAATGTATCCGACAGAAGCCTCATTCTACTTGATGAGATAGGTCGTGGAACAAGCACCTACGACGGTATATCCATTGCCTGGGCCATTGTTGAATTTTTACATGAGCACCCGTCGGCAAAAGCCAAAACACTTTTTGCCACCCACTATCACGAATTGAACGATGTAGCCAATACGTTCAAACGAGTTAAAAATTTTAATGTGTCGGTTAAAGAGACAGGCAATAAAGTATTATTCATGCGTAAGTTAGTTCCCGGTGGAAGTGAGCATAGTTTTGGTATTCACGTGGCACAAATGGCAGGCATGCCTCGCAAAGTAATAGAAAGGGCAAACAACATTTTAAAAGAGTTAGAAGCAAAAAGCAAGCATCGCGAACTTAAAAATAAACACCCGAAAGAAGTTGTTGCAACAGTCAACGAAACCGAAAATCCGAATTCGGAAATGCAGTTAAGTTTTTTTCAACTCAACGATCCTGTATTGGAACAAATTAAAGATGAAATTGCTAATACCGACATAAATACCCTTACGCCGGTTGAGGCACTTATGAAACTGAATGAAATAAAAAAATTTATTGGGGCGTAAAACAGTTTTTAAATTACTTGAGGAGAGATACTCTATTTAACGCGAATGAAAAGCCGTCCTAAATTTTTTTCGATATCAAGCTCGCTTCTCAGCTATGCGATCCGATAGTTTTCATTAACTTATCAATCTGCGTATCCCAAAGCAGTTTGGCGCTCAGGTGTTCTTCTTCCGTTTCGGCAAAATCGGTAATTATAAGCGATACATCACCGGTAAGCTCATCGGTTTGGATTCGAAATTCAAAATAACTTCCATCTGTTTTTTCTTTCCATTGGTAACGCACAAATAAATCTTCTTTTAGCGATAAAAGACGGGCATCTTGCTGGCTGCCATCCCAAAAGAAAGTATATATGCCGTCGCGTACATTAACATCGTCTGCAAACCATTCCGACAAACCGCTTGGTGTGGTGGTAAACTCATACAACAACGATTCCGAACAACGAATAACATATTCGAGTTCAAACTTTCCCTCAGGTTCTTTTTTTGTGGTGTTAACCGGCTTGCCCGTTGAACTTGCAGGTTGTATTGGATTGAATGGCAAAAAAACCTGCTTTATTTTCTTTGGTTTGGGAGCTCTTGGTTCTCTCTTGCGCTTCATTAATGCAGGAGGAAGGGACTCTCTAACCGTGTTAAATTTAGCAGGAGCTTTGCCTCCGGGTATTGCAGGTTTAGCGCTCACCTCAGGCTTTTTAGTCGCCTTGATTTTTTTTTCTTTTTTAATTGGCGCTTTTGTCTTTACCGGCTTGGGCTTAGTAATTTTCACCGGCTTCTTTTTACCCGTTTTTTTCTTGACAATTTTATTTTTGCCTTTTGAAGCAGGTTTCGCCTTTTTTATTTTTTTTGCTTTAGCAGCTTTCTTAGCCATTCGTGTTGTTCTGTTATAGTAATTTCGGCAACAATATATAAAAAAATATAATCAACTAACTAGTTGGTTCATTTTTTTGAATAACATATTTAGTATGAGTGAGAAATAATGTGCAAGAAGTTAACATCAACTCTTCATAAAGTTCTCATTTCCGAAGTTTGTCAATAAAAAAGCCCCTATCAAGGGGCTACGTAGCGAGGGAGAGGGTCGAACTCTCCACCTCAGGGTTATGAATCCTGCGCTCTAACCATCTGAGCTACCTCGCCAAATTTGGGGCACAAATATAATGGATTATTTTTTTAACCGTGATTTTGCTTTGAATTTGCTAAATCTGCCTAAAGACCGATTAAATCTGCTGCTCATCAGAGAGGTTCCTCATCATACTTTGCGTTTGTACGTTGCACTTCCAATAAAAATTCGAGATTGTTTATTTTATTTTTGAGTATATTGTTGGTTTATTTTAAGCAACCATGCATAAAATTAAATTCTTATTTGCGTGTATCGTTTACCTGCATTGTTTGTCGGCGCAGGAAACATTTCCTGTTAACGGAGTGTTTAACAAAAACCACAATTATTACGCATTTACCAATGCAACTATTTACGCCGATTACGAAACGGTAATTGAAAATGGAACGCTGCTGATTAAAGATGGAGTAATTGTTGATGTTGGCGACAAAATCACCTTGCCAAAAGGAACGGTAGTGTACAATTTAAAAGGAAAATATATTTATCCCTCATTGATTGATGCTTTTACCGGCTACGGTTTGCCCGAAGTGAAAAAAGCCTCGCGTAACCGATCGGAAACACCTCAATATGAAACGGCAACAAAAGGAGCCTACAACTGGAACCAAGCCATCAGAGCCGAGTTTGATGCGGTACGCGAATTTGCATACGATAAAAAAGCAGCCGAAGATTACCGCAAAATTGGATTCGGAACTGTTTTAACTATCGAAAGAGATGGCATAGCGCGTGGTACTGCTGCGGTAGTAACACTTGCCGATAGTAAAGAAAACGAGACAGTTTTACTCGATAGAGCGGCGGCCGGCTATTCGTTTGATAAAGGGAGCTCGACTCAGCAATACCCTAGCTCGCTGATGGGTGCCATAGCCTTGTTGCGCCAGACTTACCTCGATGCACAGTGGTATAAAGAAAATCAGAAAAAAACCGAATACAATGCTTCACTTGCCGCATGGAATAACATACAAAACCTGCCTCAGCTAGTTGAAGTGAAAGACAGATTGTCGGTCTTGC
>JADLGT010000010.1 GCA_020849195.1 Bacteroidia bacterium | reverse complement strand
TTTCAAAAAGTCCCTTCCATTCAGGAACTTTCTTTGCTGAAAAATGCCTTAAAAAACTCACACGAAAAAAACGATTTAGTAGTAAACCTTTTTAAAAAAAATCTCCAACTTTTAGGGGGCTAAGACAAATCAACTATATACAAGGTCAGCTCTTCAATTTTTTTCAGCAAAAGTATGTTCATTTCTGCCACATTAATACCCTTTTCTTTCACTTCTTTTTCAGTAGGTATTTCAGGCAAATGCTTATTCGTTTTATAAAAATTTTCTATTCGCTCTAATTTAGGTAATTCATAATCAGAATCAAATACATAATCAGCCCATCCCGTAGTGGTTATGTAACATGATGATGCTACAATTTTTCCATCAACAGATAATTTATAATCCTGGTGAGGTCCGGAGGTTATATCCCGATTGCCTACACGCATTTTGCCTGATGCAATTAAATCACCAGGACCAATATAGGTTTTTTTTTGACTATAGAAATTAATAAGCAAATCATGGTCAGCATCAATAATACCATGAACAGTATTGAATTGAACTTCCACATGCCCATTAGCGTTTCCAAATCTGCCAATCCCATTTACATCAAGAGTTTGTTGTGGATTATTTGTTCCTATTCCAACTTTACCAACGGTGCCCGAGCCATTTGCCGTACCAACAAACAATGTGGGAATCGTAGTGTTAAAGCCAACCCACAGCGAATTGGGATCATTATTAACAAAAGCCAGCGACTCTGTTAGTGATCCCGATCCCATACATATAGAGTTTATAGCATTTGCACCCGTGCCCGCATAAAAACCCATGGCAATTGAGCCCGATCCGTAAGCAAGTTGTGCATTCTTGAGATTATTCCCGGCACCATACACTCGACCAATTCTAAGGCCTTTTACAACACCAGATCCAGTAAAGTCCTTTGCATTTGTTTGCGCAATTACATTATGGTCATAATCTATAGTTACTGAACTATCGCCAAAATGTACAACTCCATCCGGAGAAAAAATGTGAGAAATAGTGGCATTGTCAATTGTAATATTACCCGCTATATTCAAACAAGCCGATGAAATACAATTCGCCGAAATAGTTCCGTTCACATTCACATTGCCGCTCACATCCAACATCTGCGCGGGAGTTGATGTGCCTATTCCCACATAGCCTGTTTCGGTAATGTACAGGCGTGCTCCGCCGTTGGTTTTAAATATTAACGGAAAGTTATTGGTGCTTCCCAAAAAATCACCGTTGCTTAACACATTGCCACTTGTTGACCATTGTTGGGCAAAAACAGTTGAGCCTAATAGAAGCGCTACCAAAAGAAACATTATGTGGTTTTTAGAAATTAGAGATCGTTTCATAGTTATATGTGTTTAGGTTACATTTTTTCATAATAAGATTAATTGTGGCATTCGCTGCACAAATTATTAATATCGATTACATATATTGTTATTGTTTGAGACGCTGTACATCCATTCGTACCTGTCAATGTTAAAGTATATGTTGTTGTTACTGTTGGGCTTGCTGTTGTAATTAAACATTCGGTACATGTGAGCCCCTTTGCAGGGCTCCATGAGTATGATTGAGTATTTGTATCAACTATTGCTGCAAGAGTTAGACTTTGAGCTCCTCGACCATGGTAAATTGTGTTTGGTTTACCGCCAGGACTGATTGTAACAGAAGGGGAAACAGATGTATTGGCTGTAGGAAGATTATTAACAATTACTGTTATGCTAGATGAACTGGTACACCCATGAGAATCTGTTCCAGTAACAATATACGATGTTGTTATTTCAGGAGTAATGGATAAATTATCAACAGCTCCATTTGTCCACAAATAACTTTGTGCACCATTTCCTGTTAAAATTATATTATCACCCACACAAATAGAATCTTTGCTTGCACTTGCTGTTACTGTAGGGGGCGTATTTACCGCAATTGTTACAGACGATGTGTTGGTGCACCCATTATTATCGGTTACATATACCGTGTAAGCTGTACTTATATTAGGTGTCGCTGTAGGATTTGCGATTGTTGATGAGTTTAACGAAATAGCAGGAGACCATGAATAAACGTAAGGAAACGAACTATTTGATGCAGTAGGATTTCCCCCAATAATGGTTGAATTTCCTGAGCAGATATTAAAATTATATCCGGCATCTACTGTTGGATTACTAATTGCTTCAATCATAGTTGAAGATGTAGCGATACACCCTTTACTATCGGTAACAATTACCGTGTAAATTATTGTCTCCGTTGGACTAGCTGTTGGATTTGCAATTGTAGTTGAACTGAGCGCAGTTGCAGGAAGCCATGAATAAGTGTATGGCGAACTTGTTCCCGATGCTGTTGGGCTTCCACCTAATGTAGCTGAACTGCCTGTGCAAATATTTGTGTTTGTTCCTGCGTTTACTGTGGGCTGCGGATTTACAGTTATTGTTTGGCTTACTGTGCGCGTGCAGGAGTTGGCATAAGTTATGGTTACAGTATATGCAGTTGTAGCAGTTGGGTTTACAGTTATGCTTTGCGTACTTGCGCTGTTACTCCAACTATAACTTGTGCCCGATGAGGCGCTGAGTGTGGCGCTGCTTCCATTACAAATTGTTGTGGTTCCGCTGATACCGGGTGTGTTTAACAAACAACAGGAGCAATAAGTTACCGTTGAGGCTACTGTTCCTGAATTGTTGTCGATTTTTATTGTGCCCGCCGGAGGTGTGGCATCGCATATATCGGTGTAGTTATTTATTGTGCCCGAGTTAGTAGTGCTTGTGCTTGCGCTTATGGTGGCGCAACCTGTATTGAGTCCCGGCCCGTTAATGGTTCCGCTATTGGTAAAATTGGTACAAGTAAATTTTCCGCCGTTTAACATAAGCACACCGCCGTTAAGCGATAGGTTCACACAGCTTACTGTTGCACCCGAAGCATTGGAAAAAGCTGCGCTGTTGGTGAAGTTGCCCGTATTGCTTATTGTTCCGGTGTTGGATGTGCTTACACCGCTGTTGGCAAAATCGCCGGTGTTAGTTATTGTGCCGCTGTTGGTAAACGAACCTCCGCTTGGACTTATACCATGCGTCGTAAACGTGCCGCTGTTAGTAAACGAACCGCCCGATATTGTTGATGTTGAACTTACATCCAATAAATTGTTATTGCTAAAAGTTCCGCCGGTAACACCAAGTGTTGTACCAATGCTTAGGTTGCCGTTGTTGCTTAGTATGCCTGCACTTGCTGCACAGCCTGCAGCTATGGTACAGGTTCCGTTATTAATAAACGATGCAGCCGGTGCGCTCGATGTGTAACCGGAAGTAATGGTTAGTGTAGCTCCCGAATAATTATTAAGCTGCACAGCCCCGCTTAAATTTATACTACTTACTGTAGCAGTATTGTAATTGTCAAAAGTTCCGCTTGTGCTGCTGAACGATGCAGGATTAAATGTTCCTTGATTGCATAGTGTACCGCCTGCAAGTGTTATGCTGCCGGTTATTGTGCCCGATGATGTGATGCAAAGTTTTTGTCCCGATGTTAATGTATAGCTTGTGCTGTTGTTTGAAGAGACGGTATAGGTGCAGCCTGTTGAACATTGGGCTGTTGTTTTTGTGGTAGCAGTCGCAAAAAAAATAGTGAGTAAGCTAATTGAAAGTCTGTAATTTTTATTGCAAACAACAATCGCTTTTTTTAACATGCCCATTTCTTTGGTTTAAGTGTTGATTCAATTGTTGTTTCTTGCGCAGCAATTAACTGTTCCGGTATTTGTGTTTGTTCCGCCTGTTTTGTTCAGGTTGGCGTAATTCATTGTTCCGCTGTTGTTTATTGTGCCTGCGCTAAGGTTTATATTGCCTGTTATGTTTACGGTGCCACTATTTATAAATACCGATTCTGCCTTACTAATCGTTAGTTGACCAATTACATTTACTGTTGCGCCCGCTGCATTGTTTAGCGTAAAGCCGGGTGTATTTATGCTTAAACTATTGCTTAGCATTAGGGTTCCGTAATTAATTATTGTTCCTGCTGTGCAAGTAAGTGCAGCAGGATTGATGGAGCCTTTGTTACAAATTGTTCCTCCCGAAATAATTATTTTTCCTTTGGCTACACCGGTTTCGGTAATGCACAGTGTTTGTCCGGTGTTTATTGTATATGCAGCGGTATCGGCTGCAGTTATTGTAAGGTTGCAGTTTGAGCAGTTTTGCGAAAACAAAAAAAACGGATAGAGAAAAACGAAAAAGAAAAAATAATTTTTTGTCATGCGCCAAATAAATTTTTTTATTTGCGACGAAGTAACATAAACGCATAACACAATCCGCATAAAATTTTCAACACGCTTTCAATAAAATTGCCCTTAACCTAAAATTTTATTTACCCCCCCCAAACCACATTTTATATTACTTATTATCAACAAGTTAAAACAATTCAAAAATTTAATTTCAAAAAAATTTGTGTTGAAAAGTTTTTCGGGGAAATTGGTTTGGGTGCTTAATGGTGAGTGGTTTTAGTTGTGGGTTTGGCAAAAGCATTTGCAAAATCTCGGCTAATACCATTCAAAAAATCGGCACTCACTCATAAAATATTTAGTAGGTTTGTGCAATATAAAATTTATGGAAACTTCACACGATTCGGCTGCAATAGATTTCGGACAAAACGAAAATCAGCGTATGATAGCGGATATGATCCGCAAATTCGGCCAGGAACATATTAAACCAAAAATGATGGAATGGGACGAAGCTCAAATTTTTCCCATTGAAGTTTTTAAAAAATTAGGGGAGCTGGGCTTGATGGGCGTACTTGTTCCTACAGAATATGGCGGTTCGGGTTTTACATACAACGAATATGTAACCGCAATAATCGAACTGTCAAAAATATGCGGCTCAATTGGTTTATCTATGGCTGCGCATAATTCGCTTTGTACCGGACATATTTTGCTTTGCGCAAGTGAAGATCAAAAGAAAAAATATTTACCCAAATTGGCTACTGCCGAATGGATAGGCGCCTGGGGGCTTACCGAAGTAAATACAGGATCGGATGCCGCCCGCATGATGACTACTGCAATTAAAGATGGAGATTATTATATACTTAACGGTTCTAAAAATTTTATTACACACGGCAAATCATCCAATGTTGCTGTTATAATTGCCCGCACCGGCGAAAAGGGCGACAGTCATGGCATGACAGCTTTCATCATCGAAAAAGAAACACCCGGTTTTTCAGCCGGACGTAAAGAAAATAAATTAGGTATGCGGGCTTCCGAAACGACCGAACTTATTTTTCAGAACTGCAGAGTTCACAAAAGTCAGGTAATTGGTAAAGAGGGGGATGGTTTTATTCAAGCAATGAAAGTGTTGGACGGTGGCCGCATTTCAATTGCTTCGCTTTCTGTCGGCATTGCTAAAGGTGCATTCGAAGCAGCAGTAAAATATTCGAAAGAACGTCAGCAGTTTGGCAAACCTATCTCCGAATTTCAAGCCATTGCTTTTAAACTTGCCGATATGGCTACTCAAATTGAAGCAGCCGAATTGTTGACCTATCGTGCTGCCGATCTCAAAAACAGACATAAAAAAGTAAGCAAAGAAAGTGCTTTTGCAAAATATTATGCTTCCGAAGTAGCCGTAAAAGTAGCTACCGAAGCCGTTCAAATTTTTGGAGGATACGGCTTCACAAAAGATTTCCCTGCTGAAAAATACTACCGCGACTCGAAACTTTGTACCATAGGCGAAGGCACATCCGAAATTCAGAAACTAGTTATTTCCCGCGAAATATTAAATTAACCGGTGTTTTACATTCGCGTCTTGTACTTAATCCGGCGCAACTTCCCTGCTAAATTTAGGGCACTCGATTTTAGTACCTTTGTGCAATGATATTAACTGATACACACGCTCATCTTTATGCGTCGGAGTTTGATACCGACAGAGAGACGATGATGCAACGGGCAATTGATGCAGGGGTATCTCGTTTATTTCTTCCAAATATCGACAGCAGCTCGATTGATGGGATGATTGCTTTGGCAAAAAAATATCCTAACAATTGTTGTCCTATGATAGGGCTGCATCCCTGTTCAGTAACGGCCGACTATCAACAAGAAATTGATTTTGTTGAGCAATGGCTGAATAAAAAAGAAATTAAATTTTATGCTGTTGGCGAAATAGGATTAGATTATTACTGGAACACAACTTATACAAATCAACAAAAAATTGCTTTTCGCGAACAAATCGAATTGGCAAAAAAGCATCGCCTCCCTATTGTAATTCATGTACGTAGCGCGTTTAACGACACTTTTGAAATTGTAAACGAATGTAACTCCACTGAACTTAAAGGAATTTTTCATTGTTTTGGCGGAAGCGTTGAAGATGCTGAAAAAATTATTTCGCTTGGAGGTTTTAAATTAGGAATAGGCGGCGTATGTACGTTTAAAAACTCTTCACTGAATAAGGTAATTCCAAATATCGACTTGGAACACCTTGTGTTGGAAACCGATGCCCCTTACCTTGCTCCTGTTCCTCATCGCGGAAAGCGAAATGAAAGCAGCTACATTAATTTAATTGCGCAAAAAATAGCAGAATTAAAAAATACTACAATTAGTGAAGTTGCAGAAGTAACAACGAAAAATTCTATTGATATATTTGGGGTGTGAAGATTCGAACGAATGTAAAAGATGAACTCGCTTCGATAAATTATTTTTTAAAACAGATCGTATGAAAAAACCATCTATTCTTTTAATTTATACCGGAGGAACTATAGGCATGATAGAAGACACGCGTACAAAAAGTTTGCGTCCGTTTGACTTTAATCAGATAACAAGCTCGGTACCCGAATTAAAAAAAATAAATGCGCGTCTTTCGGCCAGTGCGTTTGATAAGCCTGTAGATTCTTCCAATATGAATCCGGATATATGGATAAAATTAGCTAAGCTGATTGAAAAAAATTATGCCAAATACGACGGATTTGTAATATTGCACGGTTCGGACACCATGGCCTTTACAGCGTCGGCATTGAGTTTTATGTTGGAAAATTTAAACAAGCCGGTTATTTTAACAGGCTCGCAACTTCCTTTAGGCATTATACGTACCGACGGAAAAGAA
>JADLGT010000009.1 GCA_020849195.1 Bacteroidia bacterium | reverse complement strand
TTCAAAGGATCGATATCCTGCGTAACAATACCGGCTGTTATTGTTTTTTCTACTGCTTTGCGTATTTCTTCACTTTCGATTTTTAAGCCAAAAGAAATGTCGAGCAACATGGCTGCAGAAAGTATAGATCCAATCGGATTTGCACTATTTTTTCCTGCCGCTTGAGGATAAGACCCATGTATAGGTTCGTATAATGCTTTTTCAGCACCAACAGATGCTGATGGAAGCAATCCCAACGAACCCGCAATAACTGAAGCCTCATCGGTTAAAATATCCCCAAACATGTTTTCGGTTAGTATAACATCAAACTGGCGTGGATTAAGAATTATTTGCATGGCTGCATTATCCACAAACATAAAATCAAGTTTGATGCCCGGAAATTGTTGAGCAAATTGCTGTACTTCTTTTCTCCACAGGCGTGATGTTTCCAGTACATTGGCTTTATCGACCAATGTTACTTTACTATTTCTTTTCGCTGCTGCTTCAAATGCGAGTTTGGTTACACGTAAAATTTCTTCGGACGAATATGTGCAAGTGTCGAACACTTGTTGCTTATCCTCACTTAATCCTTTTGCTCCAAAATAAATTCCGCCGGTAAGTTCGCGGAAAACAACAAAATCAATGCCTCTAATGTTTTCCTCTTTTAAAGGAGATTTATTAAGCAGAGCCGGGTAGCTACTTACCGGGCGAATGTTGGCATACAAACCCAGCTCTTTTCGCATGGCCAGCAAACCCTGTTCGGGTCGCACTTTGGCGCCGGGGTCATTGTCGTACTTAGGATGACCTATGGCGCCAAATAAAATTGCGTCGGCTTCTTTACACAACTTTAATGTTGCGCCAGGAAAAGGGTAGCCCGTTTTATCGATGGCGCAGGCACCAATCAAGCCTTCTTCAA
This sequence comes from Bacteroidia bacterium, assembly GCA_020849195.1. Classification (GTDB taxonomy): domain Bacteria; phylum Bacteroidota; class Bacteroidia; order JABDFU01; family JABDFU01; genus JABDFU01. Next base: position 9,020 of record JADLGT010000009.1, on the reverse strand, counting down.
ATTCAAAAGTGTGATTATATTTTTTGGCAACAGCCTTTAATACATTAACCGCCTGAGTTGTTACCTCCGGACCAATACCATCGCCGGGGAGTACTGCAATTTTTTTTTTCATCCTTTATTTACTAATGCTAAGTAATTACTATTCTTCTCGTATTTTTCTATATCATCTTTTAGACTCAGTAAATAATCAATATCGTCGTACCCATTCAGAAAACAAATTTTTTTATATTGATTAATGGTAAATTTTTCTGAGGAGTTTGTATCTGTAATTGTAATTTTTTCATTTTCTAAATCAACCACAAGTTGAGTATGGTTATTCTTATTAATCTCATTAAATAATTCGTTCAGAAATTTGTCAGAGACTTCTACCGGCAAAATACCATTGTTTAATGAATTGTTTTTAAAAATGTCGGCAAAAAAACTGGATACTACAACCTTAAATCCGTAATCGGCAATGGCCCATGCAGCGTGTTCCCTGCTCGATCCGCATCCAAAATTTTTTCCGGCTACCAATATCGTCCCTTCGTATCGCAAGTCATTCAGCACAAAATTATTTTTGGGATTATTTTTTTCATCGTATCTCCAATCTCGAAAAAGGTTTTCGCCAAAACCCTCGCGGGTTGTAGATTTTAAAAAACGTGCGGGAATAATTTGATCAGTATCTATGTTTTCAATCGGCAAGGGTACTGCGGTTGATCGTATGGTAGTGAATTTTTCCATTGTGTTTTAATTTAGCATTTTTCTAACATCTGTTATTTCTCCTGTAATAGCCGCCGCTGCCGCCGTTAGCGGACTGGCTAAAAATGTTCTTGCTCCGGGTCCTTGGCGCCCTTCAAAATTTCTGTTGGAAGTTGAAATGCAATATTCTCCTTTCGGAACTTTATCTTCGTTCATTCCCAAACAGGCCGAGCAGCCGGGTTGTCGCAATTCAAACCCTGCGGTGATTAAAATTTTATCTATTCCTTCGGCAATAGCTTGCTTTTGTACTTGTGCCGAACCCGGAACAATCATTGCATGAACATTGCCGGCTTTTCTTTTGCCTTTCACAAATTCGGCAACCATACGCAAGTCTTCAATTCTGGAGTTGGTGCAACTGCCAATAAAAACGTAATTTATTTTTTTGCCAAGTAACATAGCCCCCGCCTGCAGTCCCATATAATTTAGTGATTTGTTAAATGAAATTTTTTCAGCAGGATCGTTGATAGAAATTTCAGCGGGAACAAAGTCCGATATTTTAATCCCCATTCCCGGATTTGTTCCATAAGTAATCATAGGCTCAATATCGGAAGCGCTAAATGTATGTGTCTTGTCGAATTTTGCACCTGCGTCGGAATGTAATGTTTTCCAATACTCAAGTGCCTTTTCCCATTGTTCGCCTTTAGGAGCGAACTGCCGTCCATTAATATAATTGAAAGTGGTTTCGTCCGGAGCAATTAGTCCGCCCCGCGCACCCATTTCAATACTCATATTACAAATGGTCATCCGCGCTTCCATGGATAGGCTTTTTATGGTATCGCCCGAAAACTCAATAAAATAGCCACTTCCGCCGCTAGAGGAAATTTTTGATAAGATATATAAAACAATATCTTTTGATACAACTCCTTTAGATAGCGTACCGTTCACTTCTATTTTCATTGTTTTAGGTTTGCTTTGCAGCAGACATTGTGTTGCAAATACCTGTTCTACCTCGCTAGTACCAATGCCAAATGCAATAGCGCCAAAGGCGCCATGTGTAGAGGTGTGGCTGTCGCCGCAAACAATAGTCATTCCGGGAAGTGTGATGCCTAGCTCAGGACCAATTACGTGAACAATCCCCTGAAAAGGATGTCTCAATCCATATAATTCTATTCCATGTTTAGTACAATTTTCTGTAAGCTTATCCACCTGAAATTTAGAAAGCGGGTCTTTAATTGGAAGGTGCTGATTAACAGTTGGCACATTATGATCGGCGGTAGCCAATATATTTTTTGTGCGAAACACATTTATTCCTCTTTTTTCGATCCCTGCAAATGCCTGTGGGCTGGTTACTTCGTGGATGAGGTGTTTATCAATGTACAAAACATCGGGGCCATCTTTAATTTTTGTTACTATATGTGCATCCCAAATTTTTTCGAATAAGGTCATAGAAGTACTATTTTACTTTCGCATGGAATCGGTCGAACAAGATATGCAAATGTTCGTCTTCAATTTGTTTTTCTTTATCAGCCATCACAATAAATTCGCTATACAATTCTGCCAACTCTTCTTTGGCAACATTGTAACCCAAAGCTTCCAACCTGTGCTTCAGCGCAGCGCGTCCGCTTCTTGCCGTAAGCACAATGAGCGATTTGTCAACGCCAACGTCAACGGGGTTAATTACCTCGTAAGTATCTCTATGTTTTAAAAATCCGTCCTGATGTATGCCGGACGAATGAGCGAAAGCGTTTTTGCCAACAATGGCTTTATTAGGTTGAACTGTCATGCGCATCAGGCGGGAGACCAATTTACTTATCGGGTAAATACGCTTTGTATTTACGTTGGTGTGTAAATTCAAATCCTTATGACTTTGAATGACCATTACTACCTCTTCGAGCGAAGTATTTCCTGCCCGCTCACCAATTCCGTTTATTGTACATTCAATTTGGCGGGCGCCATTAATGGCTCCCAAAATTGAATTTGCTGTTGCAAGCCCTAGGTCGTTGTGACAATGTGCAGAGATGATGGCCTTATCAATATTTTTCACATTATCAACGAGGTATTTAATCTTCGCTCCGTATTCAGTGGGTAAACAATAGCCGGTAGTATCGGGAATATTAACAACAGTAGCGCCGGCAGCAATAACCGATTCAATCATTTTTGCCAAAAATGGCAAATCGGCACGACCGGCATCTTCGGCATAAAACTCAACATCTTCTACAAATTTTTTTGCGTATTTCACTGCTTCTACGCCTTGTTTCAATACGTCTTCGCGCGTTGACCTGAATTTATGTCTGATATGAATATCGGAACTGCCAATACCGGTGTGAATACGTTTACGCTTAGCAAATTTGAGTGATTCAACGGCGCTATCAATGTCTTCTTTTTTTGCGCGAGTGAGCGCACAAATAATAGGATGAGAAACTGCTTTCGAAATTTCGACAACAGAAGTAAAATCGCCCGGACTCGAAATAGGAAATCCGGCTTCGATAATGTCAACCCCAAGCTCTTCAAGGGCTTTAGCTACCTGAATTTTTTCGGCAGTGTTTAGCTGACAGCCCGGCACTTGTTCTCCATCGCGCAGGGTCGTGTCGAATATGTGAACTTTATTTTTGTCGCTCATGGTTTACGAAATATTAGGTGTACAGATAGAATTTATGGAAATGAAAGTACAACTACTCCATAATCGTTACAAATTAAAATATAATGTATTTACGATGTCTATTTTATTTATAACGCTTAAATACCTTATTTTTACACTATTTTATAAATTATAATTACGATGTCCAAACCAAGCTCCGATCACCTTTTTCAACTGATTAAATCACTTTCGAAAAGCGAAAAGCGCTCGTTTAAATTGTATGCCTCACGTATAAATAACGTCGAAGAAAAAAAATATTTACTTCTGTTTAACTTGATGGATATGCAGCGCACCTATAACGAGAAGAAAATTATTGAGGCTGAAAAAAACTTCAATCCTGCTCAGCTTTCGAACATGAAAGCACATCTGTATAAACAAATTTTACTGGTACTAAAACTGTCGAATGCCAATAAAGTAGTTGATATGCAGATTCGCGATATGATCGATTACGCCCAGCTTTTGTTTAACAAATGTTTATATAAGCAATGTGTAAAAATGATCGACAAAGCAAAAAAAATTGCCATACAAAGCGACCGTGCTGTATTACTGCTCGACTTACTGGAGCTTGAAAAAAACGTAGTGAGTCAAACCATTGATAGCGACAATGTAAGCCGTGTTGAGGGGATAGTAAGCGAAACAGAAAATGTAGCTGAAAGCATTAAGCACATCAATATTTTTTCCAATCTCAGTATCAAATTAAATTCGTTTTATTCCAACATAGGTTACATTAGAAATAAAAAAGATTTTGAAACAGTGCGTAATTTTTTTCAATCGAGTTTGCCGCATTACAGAGAGGAAAAACTTTCATTTCACGAAAAACTGTATCTCTATTTCTCTTATGTGGGGTATTATTTTTTTATACAAAATTTTTCTTCCGGCTATGCGTATGCCAAAAAATGGGTAGCGTTATTCGACGATAATCCGGAGATGATTATTCCTAAACTCGAAATGTATATTAAAGGAATAAACAGCATGATGGTGGCCCAATTTAAGCTGCTCAACTATCAGGAGTTTGCCAAAACAAATAAAAAACTTCTGGCCATTCCGGATATCACCGGAATTAAAATTACCGACCATGTTCGCACCATACTATTTAAGTATTCGTATGTAAATGCAATTAACTTGCATTACCTGAGAGGTGATTTTAAAGGAGGTATTTCGCTTGTATCTGGCTTGGAAGAAGGGCTTGAAAAATTTATGTCGAAACTTAATAAACATTCGTTAATCATATTTTACTACAAAATTGCTTGCTTGTTTTTTGGCAACGACAATTACAAAAAAGCATTAGTGTGGCTAAACAAAATAATTAACAGTAAAGATGTTGACCTTCGGGAAGATATTCATTCGTTTTCGCGGATACTTAATTTGATTTGTCATTACGAACTCGGTCATGCCGATTTGGTAGAATATCAAATTAAGTCCACCTATTATTTTTTGCTCAAAAGAGGGAACCTCGGATTATTTCAAAAAATAATTTTACGGTTTTTAAAAACATTAACCCATGAAGTTGATGAGCGAACCTTAGTTATAGCATTTAAGGATTTAAAAAAACAATTAATACCGCTCGTTAACAGTCCCTACGACAAAAAAGCATTTATCTATTTCGATATTATTTCGTGGTTGGAAAGTAAAATTGAAAAGCGGCCTGTACAGGAAATAATTAAAGAGAAAGCAAGGATTAGATGAGTAAGTTTAATACAGGACTTTATGGGCAGTAAGCTCCTGAAAAATTTAATACGCTCGTATATTTTTCCCTTCCATAAAATTAATGAAGGAGCGGTTGACCACTTTATTACCTCCGGGAGTTGGGTAATTACCGGTGAAGTACCAGTCGCCTTTATGGTCGGGACAGGATTTATGAAGCCCTTCTACTGACTGAAAAATAATTTCGAGCTCGGCTCCGATAGCTTTAGGGCGGAGCAGTTGTGAAATTTTTTCTGAAATTTGTTCGTAAGTAAAAGGCGCATAAATTTCTTTAACAATATTTTTAATTTTTTCTTTAGGTAATGCTTCCTGTGCCTTAGCCCTCTCGTAAAGGTCTTCGATAAAATTTTCCTTATAACTTTCCTTAAGCAGGGCAATTGCAGCCTCAAACGCAATAAACTCCGACATTTTAGACATGTTTATTCCGTAGCAATCGGGGTAACGTATTTGAGGAGCGGAAGAAACGATGATTATTTTTTTGGGATTCAGGCGATCAAGAATGCGGATAATACTTTGCTTTAAAGTAGTGCCGCGAACAATGGAATCGTCAATAACAACCAGGTTATCAATCCCGCTTTTAATTACTCCGTAAGTGGTGTCGTAAACGTGAGCAACCATTTCGTCGCGGGCATTGTCGGTTGTAATAAAAGTGCGGAGTTTGGCATCTTTAATTGGAATTTTTTCGACACGCGGCTTTAACGATAAAATTTGTTTTAACTGTTCGTCGTTTAATTTACCGTTAGCCTTTCTAATTTTTTTTATTTTAAGTTCATTGAGGTAGTTATTCACGCCATCAACAAGACCAAGAAAAGCCACCTCCGCAGTATTGGGTATGTACGAAAATACCGTATGCTGAATATCGTAGTCAACAGATTTTAATACCCGATCGGTTAAGCTCCTGCCCAGGCTTTTACGCTCTTGATAAATAGAAGCATCGCTGCCGCGAGAAAAATAGATAGGTTCAAAGGAGCAGGATTTCTTAACACCGTGTTTAATAATTTTTTGTTCAGCTACATCTCCGTTTTTACGAATGATGAGTGCATGACCCGGACTTAGCTCTTTAATCTTTTCAATGCTTACATTAAATGCAGTTTGAATGGCCGGGCGTTCGGAAGTTACTACCGCAATTTCATCGTCAACATAATAAAATGCCGGACGTATTCCATTCGGGTCGCGTAACACAAATGCGTCGCCATGTCCAAACATTCCGGCCATGGTATAACCGCCATCCCATTTTTTACTCGAGTCTTTTAAAATACGAGTTACATCCAAATTTTGTGCTATAAGTTCGGAGATGCCGGCTTTCTTATGTCCCTGCGATTTAAATTGACGGAACAGGCGTTCGTTTTCCACATCCAAAAAATGTCCAATTTTTTCCATCACCGTAACGGTATCTGTCATTTCTCTCGGATGCTGTCCAATTTCAACCAATTGATTAAAGAGTTCGTCAACATTTGTGAGATTAAAATTTCCTGCAACAACAAGATTTTTTGTTTTCCAGTTATTTTGACGAAGGAAAGGATGGCAGTTGTTAGCGCTGTTGCCGCCATACGTAGCGTAACGAAGGTGACCAAGCAATAGTTCGCCGGCAAATTCAATATTTTTTTTGAGCCATTCCGGGTCGGCGGCAAGATTAGGTTTGCGCTTGTACGCTGCGCGAAACGGCGCATTAATTTTCGAAAATATATCTTGTATTGCTCTTCCGGATGTTGAGCGACACCTGTTAATATAAGCTGTACCCGGCTGGGTGTCGAGTTTAATGGATGCCACGCCCGCCCCATCGGGGCCGCGGTTGGGTTGTTTGTCCATTAAGAGACAAAGTTTATTTATTCCGTAGAGGGGCGTTCCATACTTTTCGTTATAATACCCCAAAGGTTTGAGTAACCTTATCAGTGCAATCCCGCATTCGTGCTTTATCTGCTCGCTCATGTGCCCTACAAATTTAATCTATTTTGGCGATAAAGATATACTCCCTTCGGATTTTGCATGATGGCATTGAACGACTACTTATAGTTCGGATTTAGTTTTTTAGCTATGTTTATATAAAACTGAGCATTGCTTTCATCGCCTAAATTACGATAGGTAAGCCCAAGCATATAATATCCTGCCGCATAATTTACATCTACTTCTACGGCTTTTTTAAAATAAACGATTGCTGTTTCAAAATTTTTACGGGCTTCATCCATTTTGTGTTGTGCTGACAATTGTTGTCCCATCGTTCCATAAACACTTGCAAGGTTGCTATATGCGTCGGACTGCATCGGATTTATTTTCAACGATTGTTCAAATTGCCGGAGTGCTTCATCTAACTTACCTTGATTAAACAATACGCTACCCAAGTTGTTCAAGTACATTGAATTGGTTGGCATAAACGTAAGCGCCTTCCGGTAATAAAATGCCGCACTATCAAGAAGGTTTTCGTTGAGATAAATTTTTCCGATTTTATGAAACGCATCGGCATAGCCGGGATAAATTTGTAAAGTTCGGCGCATTTCTCTCAGCGCAGTATCAAGAGTAGCTTTCTTTGCAACGGGATCGTTTATTTTTGCCAAATATTCGTCTTGTGTAATAATGTTTCCGTAATAATAATGGGCACGAGCACTGTTGGGCGATAGCAGCACATCGGTTGAGTGAAGCACGTAATTACTTTCCCATGCTTTGTTGCGCGAATATGTTTTAAAGCCAAATAGTAGTACAATAAGCCCAAACATTAAAACGAACTTTGTATTTAATTTATAAAATACAGACATTGTGTTTGCTTGTGTTTCGTTTATTTTAAACACATGGATTAATAAAGCGCCAATCGCAATACAAAATCCTAAAGAAGGCGTGTACATTAAACGTTCGCCAAACGAAGTGCCAATCAGTACAACAATGTTCGACACCAATGAAGCGGTTATAAAAAAGAATAAAATACCAAATACCCAAGTGTTTTTTTGCTTGAAACGAATTATAGCAAACGTTGCAGCAAGTGCATATATAATAAATGATAGTAAAAATTTCCAATCGGCTACACCAATAATAGGTATTTGATTAAACGAATAGTCGGACACTAATGGATGCGGAACAAAAAGAAGTTTAAGATAAATGCCCATGATATAAACCGCCGTAGCAAATTGCGATAGCTTATCGGGTGCAGCAACCAACAGGTTGTCGGTTATTGATTGTGGCGTTATCGGTCCCGAATGTAATACCTTCATGCGTATGATTAAAAAAACAAGTATTGCAAAACTTAATGCGGCAAATACTGTAACCTGTTTCTTGGTTTCTGCCGGTGTAAAAAAATAAATCATAATAGGAATAAGGACCAAAAAGGTAACCGCCGACTCTTTCGATAAAAGCGAAAGAAAAAAAGCAACTACAGCTAAAATAATTTGTATAAAACTATTTGTTTGAATGTATTTAAAAACAAAAAACGATGTAAGTAAAAAAAACAGCAGGCAAAGTATTTCGTCGCGACTTTTAATGTTGGCCACAACTTCAGTATGTATTGGATGGACAATGAAAAGGAATGATGCCACAGCGCAAAGCCAAACAACATTCGGCAAGTAAAGTGTAAGCACGTAAAACAAAAGCATTCCGGTAAGCGCATATAAAATAACATTAACTAAGTGCGATAGGCCGGGTTTATCGGGCGATAACTGCCACTCAATGGCAAACATAGCTTTAGACAATGGTCTGTAAACATCTTCTCCTGCGGCGAAATAACCGGCGCGATAACCACTCGAAAAAATTTCTTTAAGCGCCGAAACTCCTTTTTGTGTTTGGTAATTTTCTTTTATTAGCGAAAAATCGTCGAGCACATATTGATGGCCGAGTGTGTTGGCATAAAGCAAAAATCCAAGCAAAGCAATAGCAAACCCGATGATGCGTTTCGTTTTTTTAAGTTGTATGGAATTAGAAATAATTTTCTGCGTTTCGCCTTTACCTAAATGCCCCTGTTGTTGAAAAGAAATTTTTTCTTTACGTGTAGGTTTTTTCGACATAATTAAACGTTGTT
>JADLGT010000008.1 GCA_020849195.1 Bacteroidia bacterium | reverse complement strand
TCTTCACCCAATCCAATTACTTTTGAAGAAATGATTCGCGGCACCTTGTGGCACCCGGTGTCGTTTATCAAAAAAAATTTATTTGAAAAATATGGGTACTATAACGAAAAGTTAAAAATTGCATCGGATTATGAATTTTTTCTTAAAACTATTTTTATACACAATGTATCGCATCGACACATTTCAATTCCTATTTCGGTTTTTAAAAACGATGGCATTGGTTCTTCAAAAGAATTTGAACTCCTTCATCAACAAGAAAGACGCCTTGTTCAGTTGAATTTTTTTCCGGAGAAGGTAATTGAAAGCGCCCTTCGCCTGAGCAATATGAAACGAAGTAAGCCCATTATTATTTCTTCATGGTTGACTAATAAGCCCATTCTTAAAAAAATTGTATCTTTTGCTTACCACATGTTTAAACCATTTAAATAGCCATTGGATAAAAGGCAACTCATAAAAGATATTTTCTCATTTAATTTCACTTCTTTTAAAACGCGGTTTTTTAAACTTGAAGCTGTTTTAAAGAGATTTTTTCTTTTTCCATTTACAAAAAAATATTCTGACTCTAAATTAATTCCCGTTATAATTAATAACCGTAATCGCTACACATATTTACTTCAGCTTATTTCATGGCTTGAAAATGCGGGCTATTTAGATATTCACATAATTGATAATGCATCATCATATCCTCCCCTATTGAATTATTATACTAAAACAAAATACACAGTCCATCGATTGAATGATAACCTCGGCTATCTTGCCCTTTGGAAAAGTGGTTTGTATAAATTGTATTACAGAAATTTTTATGTTTATACCGACCCCGATATTCTCCCAATAGCCGATTGTCCGTTTGATGTATTGGATTTTTGGTTGAAAAAATTAAATCAATATTCCTCTATTGAAAAAATTGGATTTGCATTAAAAATTGATGACTTGCCCGTTCATTATGCCAATAAGCAAAAGGTAATTGAGTGGGAAAATAAATTTTGGACTAATCAGATAGAACCCGAATTGTATGATGCAGACATTGATACTACTTTTGCTTTATATCGGCCGTTTACAAATGGAAATAGATGGGTACAGAAAGCATATCGAACTTCCGGAAAATACATGGCCAAACATTTACCATGGTATGAAAATTCTGCCGAACAAACCGATGAAAATATTTTTTACATGAATAATGTAAGCACAGGGGCTTCACACTGGATTGAAAAACCAAATGAATAAAACGCTTGTTAGTATTTGCATTCCTACTTATAACGGATCTGAATTTATCCGCGAGTGCATAGATTCTGCAATTATTCAAACCTATACAAATATTGAAATTCTTTTTATTGACGACCAATCTACCGACAATACAAGAGAAATTATTAGTGAATATGCGCTAAAAGATAAAAGGATAAAACTTTATACAAACTCAAAAAATCTTGGTTTGGTAGGCAACTGGAATCGCTGCATGGAACTGGCGAACGGAGAATGGATTAAATTTTTGTTCCAGGATGACCGACTCGATCCTCAATGCGTAGAAAGAATGCTGAATGCCGTAATGGAGAATGAAAACAGCCTTGTGGTTTGCCAACGTAATTTTATTTTCGAAAAAATTGACGATAAGAAAAAATTGTATTTTGAAAATAAAATTCAAACATTAGATAAGTTATTGAAAAATAGATCAGGCTTTGTTTCTTCAGAAGAGATCTCCAACTTAGCCATAGACAATATGGCTTTAAATTTTATTGGCGAACCTAGTTTTATACTGTTTAAACGTAAGCATATTCAAGAGTTTGGAGTGTTTAATCCAAATCTTGATCAGTTATGCGATCTTGAATATTGTTTAAGAATTGCTGTTAAGTATGGAATCGTTTATATTCCTGAAAAACTCGTTGACTTTAGAGTACATGGGAACTCTGTATCAAGCATTAATCTTGAGACAAAAATATTTATTCTCAAATATATCGATCCCATTATTTTAACCAACGATTTCATTTATGATAGTCGATACGTTTATTTGCGTGAAAAGCTATCATTAAAAAATAAATTTAAATTAAAGCTGTTTTTTAAAGTACGGACGGCAGAAGCCTACCATGCAGCGAAAATATCACCGGAAAATCTTGCTAAATTTAATGCGGTTTCGGCTGCTTATTCCGAAATAGAAAAATATAAGACGGGTTCACCACTTATAAAATTAATATTAACAATTATTCAATTGTTCCGACGAAATGGATAAGCCGGATATAAGTATTGTTATTGTAAATTACAATGTAAAGCAACTTTTACTTACCTGCTTAGCTTCTTTGTACCGCAACTCATCAGGATTTTCTTTTGAAGTAATTCTTGTTGACAATGCCTCTTCTGATGGAAGTGCTGATGAAGTAAAAAATAAATTCCCGCAGGTTAAACTCATTGAAAACAAAATTAACCTCGGATTTCCCGCAGCCAATAATCAGGCTTTTAAACTGACTAAAGGCAATTATGTGCTAATGCTCAATCCTGATACTGAATTAAGGGATAATTCGCTGCTAAAACTTAAACAGTATTTGGATGAGAACAAGGAAATTTCATTGATTGGGCCGAAACTTTTAAACCCCGACGGAACCTTACAATATTCGGCATGGAAATTTCCAAAATTAAAATACATTGTTGCCGAAATGCTTTATTTGAATTGGTTAATAGGAGATAAATATTATTCCAATAATAATTTTAGCAAACCTTTTCAAGTAGATTCGCTTTCGGGGGCTGCAATTTTAATTCGCAGCGAAACACTCGCTATGTTAGGCGGCTTAAATGAAAAATTATTTTGGA
>JADLGT010000007.1 GCA_020849195.1 Bacteroidia bacterium | reverse complement strand
TGAACGCGAGAAGGAGTTGGACAAATGCCGTCAGTTAGTTGCCAATAGTATTGCCGGATTCAGACAAGTAGTTAAAACCCGGATGATTGAATTAGCAATGAGTGAAGTGCCAAAAAAGGTTAAAGAAATTCATCATACCGCACTTAGCCAAGTGTTTGCCAAAGACCTTGAAAATATGGATGCACAATCAAAAGAAGTGCTTGAAAAAATACTTTCCTACGTCGAAAAAAAATACATCAGTATGCCCATGAAATTGGCAAAAGAAATTCTTTCCGAAAAAATAAAAAATTAATTCAGTGCCCTCTTCCTCAACATCTCCGGTTACAGGAATTAAATCTCCAATCTATATTGGCTCAAGAGGCAGTGAACTTGCATTATGGCAGGCCAACTTTATTAAAAAAAAACTTGCTGAGGTCGGCGTTACCGCCGAAATCAAAATCATAAAAACTCAGGGCGACAAAATTCAGGATATGAGCCTTGACAAATTGGAGGGGAAAGGATTTTTTACAAAAGAAATTGAAGAAGCATTGCTTGCCTGCGAAATCGATCTCGCTGTTCATTCGCATAAAGATTTACCCACCGAACAACCCGCAGGACTTTCAATTGCAGCCGTTTCGTACAGAGAAGACCCATCAGAGTTGGTGCTTGTTCATAAAGAGTGTTATGACGAGCACTTGAAATTTGGGTTTAAGAAAAATGCCAAAGTAGGAACTTCATCTGCACGTCGGAAATCACAATTGCTTGCTTTTCGCGAAGATGTTTCGCTGCTCGACCTTCGGGGAAATGTGCCTACTCGGATTCAAAAATTGCGCGACAAAAATTACGATGCTATTGTAATTGCCACTGCCGGCGTTGAGCGGCTTCAGATTGACATATCTGAATTTTACTCGGAGAAAATAAGCCCGAAGGAATTTATTCCGGCACCTGCACAAGGTGTGCTGGCCTTGCAAATAAGAGAAAAGGATAAACATCTTTTATCAATACTTAAAAAACTTAACGACCCGGAAGTTGAGCAATCGATAGCAGTAGAACGGAAAGTATTAAATCTTTTTAATGGAGGCTGTCGATTGCCGCTTGGCGTGTATTGCGAAAAACACGAAGACGAAGAAGGACAGGTCATTTACAATGTGTGGACTTCAAAAGCCGATGAGTGGAATTCATTCCCTAAACAAATTTATTTTCAATCGAAAAGCAATTCCGGCCTTGCCGAGAAAATAGTTAATAAAATAAACTGGCTAAAACCTAGTTCGGTATTTATAACTCGCGATGAGCGTAAAAACGACTATTTTAAAAAGGCGCTCCATTCAAATGGTTTTACTGTACATTTGCGTTCGCTCATCGAAATAAAACAAATACGCATCAAGCAAGTACCAAAAACCGACTGGGTATTTTTTTCGAGTAAAAATTCTGTCAAATATTTTTTTGAACAAAACCCAAAATTCGAACAGGTTAAATTTGGAGCAGTTAGCAAAAGTACCTCCGACGAAATACGAAGGTATGGCCAAAAGGCTGATTTTATTGGCTACTCCACAGATACCCGACTTACAGGAAAACAATTTGCTTCGGTAGTGGGCAATAAAACAGTTTTGTTTCCTCAGGCAAAAGGAAGTTTGAAATCGGTACAAAAACAATTTGTAAAAGCGGGTCAGGCTATTGATTTGGTAGTTTATGAAACAATAAAAAACAGTATTGATGATTTGCCTTCCGCAGAAATAGTTGTATTTACAAGTCCATCGAACGTTGAAGCGTATTTTGAAAAACACAAATTAAACGCGTCTCAAAAAATTGTTGCTATGGGCGATGCTACTGCACATTCATTACTTAAAAAAAATTATAAAACAAATGCGATGCCTCCTTCATTTGATGATTTAGGTTTGGTGCAAGCGGTAATGAGTGTGTAAGCGCATCAGCCACCACCCCTTTTGGAAGGAATAAAAAAGAAAACCATGGATCAAAGACCGAGAAGACTTCGTAAAACACCTGTTGTTCGTGAACTTATTGCTGAAACACGCCTCAGCAGAAATATGTTTATCTACCCCTATTTTGTAACACACGGGAAAAAGTATGTGCAACCTATAAAGGCTATGCCGGGCATTAATCATTTTTCAATTGACGAGTTGATTAAAGACGTTGATCATGGGCTCAAGCATGGAGTTAATAAAATAGTATTGTTTGGTGTTGGTGAAGAAAAAACAAAAGATGCCGCTTCTGCATTCAGTAAAAATTCTATTGTAGCAAAAGCGGTTACAGAACTAAAAAAAGAATTTAAAGATGATTTATATGTGATAACCGATGTATGTGTATGTGCCTATACTACGCATGGCCATTGTGGTATTATTCACAACAACTATGTACACAATGATAAATCGGTTGAGGTGCTGGCAAAAATGGCTTTAAGCCATGCGCAGGCCGGTGCCGATATGGTGGCTCCTTCCGATATGATGGATGGCCGTGTTGGCGCAATGCGCAGCTTGCTCGATGACAAAGGATTTGAAAATACAGCTATCCTGTCGTATGCAGTAAAATTTGCTTCGGCTTATTACGGACCCTTTCGCGAAGCCGCCGATTCGTCGCCTCAAACAGGCGATCGTAAAAGGTACCAAATGGATTTTAGAAATGGTAATGAGGCTCTAAAAGAGGCTTTGTTAGACGAACAACAAGGTGCGGATATATTGATGGTGAAACCCGCTCTTGCTTACCTCGATGTGATTCGAAATTTAAAACAAAGCACATTGTTGCCCATAGCCTGTTACAATGTTTCGGGTGAATACAGCATGGTTAAAGCAGCTTCCAAACAGGGCTTGATTGACGAACAAAAAATTGTGATGGAAAATATGTGTGCATTTGCCCGTGCGGGGGCAGATATAATTATTACCTACCATGCCAAAGACATTTTACAGAAACAATGGTTGTAGTATTATTTTAACCGAAATTGTGCAGTGGAATTTGCATAATCTTTCCAAGTACTTATGGCATCTGCAATATGTAGCGATTAATATTGTTTCCCATTCCAAAAGAAACGAATGTCGTTCATGCCAATATTATACATCAGCACATTTTTAGTAAGCGTGTAGTTTGTAGTTTTAATTGTTGCTACCTGCTTAACTTCATCATTGATAAATAACTTGAGGTATCCGTACGAATCAAGATAAGCCACAGCATTCAAATCTTTTTGATAATTAGTTGGCGTATTTCTTTCAAGCAAATAAGTTTTTCCTTTATGAAACACACTAAAGTTTACATTGTCGGTTCCGAATACAACCATATTGTCGGTTACAGTATAAAACTGGGGCGCAATAGTGCTTATGGTAAATAAATTGCCTCGGTAAAAAATTTTAAAATTATTATTGGCATCAACGTATGCAATCAGATTGTCGCCTGCTTGAAACGATTGTGGAGCAAGGGTTTCCATGGTTGCGATATTGCCATCGTAAAAAACTTTGAACGACTGACTGTATTCATCCATAAAAGCTACGGTACTTGCTCCGGACTTATAACTTGAAACATGGTTTGTACCCAAGTCGTACACTTGATTGTGGTAATAGGCTTTCAGCTTGCCGTCAATATTAATATAAGCAAGTATGTTATCACCGGCAACAAAGCTTGTTGGATTGTTTACATCTATGGCATCGGGTAAATTAGTTAGTTCACCATTGTAATATATTTTATAATAGCCGCTGTTTTCATCGTAGTAGCCAATAATGCTGTCGCCCACTACGTAATTGTTAACCCATCCGGGCAGCCGGGTTGATTTACCATTGTCGAACACATAAAGGATTTGATTATTATAAAATGAAATGATGTCGTTTGTGGCACGGTAATCGGAAGGAGCAATGTCAAGCAGAATGTTTGAAGTGCCGTTATAAAACACTTTAAAATTATCGTTGTTGTCTATATACGCTACGCCATTACCTCCCACTTTAAATCCTTTAACGGGCAAGTATTCGGCCTGATAGCTTATTCCATTGTCAAACACCATGAAATAGTTTCGGTAGTCGGAATACGCAGACATATTTTGTCCGTATAAATGAGGTTCAACTATCAGACAAGCGAAAAGGTAAAACAATAGTGAAAGTAAATAGTTATGTTTTGGTATAACGAGATGTATAATTTGCGTAGAGGCAAAACAAGTATTTATCTTATGGCGGTACAAGTGTTGATGGTTTGTGCAAGCAATCATAATTGTGATTTTTAAAATGGAATATACAAACGACGTCGTTACAAACTTACATAAAACTCGGTTAAGCCGGATTTTGTTATTAATTCCGACCGCACAGCGGGGCGAGTATTTTTTTATATCCTACATTTGTAGAGCCGTTTCAACAACTATTAATTTGGTATAATAAATATATGATAGCAATAGAAGACGCAAAACAACTTATCGCTGAACATGTGCCTGTGCTGCAAAGTGCACTTGCTCCTTTGAATGAACTTGTTGGACATGTATTATCCGAATCCATTATTTCACCTGTTAATTTGCCGCCATTCGACCAGTCGGCAATGGATGGGTATGCCATTTGCCATGACGGAGATTTAAACACATTTGAAGTTGAGGGCGAAGTTCCGGCAGGCGAACACAGTAAAACTATTTTACATCCGGGGAAAGCTATGCGCATTTTTACAGGAGCAAAAGTGCCAACCGGCACTACTACCGTGGTTATGCAGGAACATGTAAGCGCTCACAACAACACCATCACAATAAATAAAATGCCTGCCACAGGAGCAAACATACGGCGCAGCGGCTCGCACATTAAGCAATCGGAAATTGCGCTCAACGCCGGCACTGTACTAACACCCGGCGCAATAGGCTTTATTTCTGCTATGGGCATTGATTCAGTTAAGGCTTACAAGTTTCCTTCGGTAAGCATTATTGTTACAGGCAGTGAGTTGCAACCGGCGGGACAACAGTTGGCCGATGGAAAAATTTACGAGTCGAATTCGGCAACACTTGCATCGGCATTAAAGCAAATAGGAATTAATACCATAAATTATTTTTTTGCTAAAGATGATAAAAGTGCAATTAATGCAGCACTTTCGCAAGCCGAACAGCAATCCGACCTTGTACTGATTTCCGGAGGTATTTCGGTGGGTAATTATGATTTTGTGAAAGAATGTCTCTTATTAAACGATGTGGAAGTTGTTTTTCATAAAATAAAACAAAAGCCCGGCAAACCTCTTTTGTTTGGAACAAAAAACCTAATATGTTATTTCGCACTGCCCGGAAACCCTGCGGCTGTGCTCACCTGCTTTTACGAATATGTATATCCGGCCATACGCAAAATGTGTGGGTATAGAAATATATTTATGGAAAAGCGTTTGCTCGCCATGGCGGTACCGTTTACAAAAAAAACCGGCTTAGGTTTTTTCCTTAAAAGTTATTACGATGGCGCTAAAGTAACACCGCTTGAAGGGCAGGAGTCCTATGTATTAAAATCATTTGCTTTTGCCAATAGCCTCATATACCTCAAAGAAGAAGACGAAAAGATAGAGCAGGGCACAATAGTGGAAACTCATATTTTACCTCTAAGCTAAATTTTTTATATTAGCAGCATGAAAATTTGTGGCAGTATATGGATTGAAGGAAAAAAAACAACCTATATGGGCGTTGGTAGAATGCTCCTGCTCGAAAAAATAAATAAATCGGGATCTATTTCCGAAGCGGCTAAGAAAATGAAAATGTCGTACAAAAAAGCATGGGAATTGGTTGACGGCATGAACAACGAATCGAAGAAACCGCTTGTAATCCGTGTATCGGGTGGTAAAGGTGGCGGCGGGACTATTGTTACCAAAGAAGGAATGGCTGCACTTAAACAGTTTAAAAAAATACTGACCGATTTTCATAAATTTTGTGATAAAAAAACAAAAGTGCTCAAGTAATATATTTTTTACATACCGTTATATACACTAAAAAATAACGGAAAATAACAATCCATTGTTGCCTCCGGCATATCCGCCGGTAACGCTCAAAAAGCGATTATATAAAAAAATAATTTTTCGCCGTGTTCCTAAGAGCTTGTACAATATGATAAAACACCAAATAACAGGAATAGTACTTGCCGGAGGGCTAAGTACACGTATGAAAAGCGACAAAGGACTCGTTGAACTATCAGGTAAAAAATTTATTGAGCATATTTTAGATGTGCTGAGAGCCGTACCCGTTGATGAAATTATTATTGTTGCTAACAATCCGAATTATGATCGCTTTGGTTACCCGGTTTATAAAGACATTGTTCCCGGATGCGGGCCCGTAGGCGGAATTTATACCGGTTTAACATTTAGCGATTCGCCAACAAATATTATTTTAAGCTGCGATATTCCGTTTGTTACTGCCGAATTATTACACCATCTGATTGCTGAATCAAAAGAAAATTCAATAACTATTCCGATACACAACAAAAACAGCGAACCCCTTTGCGGAATATATAAAAAAGAATGTGTGTCGGTCTTCGCCGATGCAGTATATAAGGGGCATTACAAATTGCAAGAAATCGTAACTTTGCTCAATACAAAACAGATTGACGTAACCCTGCAACCGTATTATACAAATTTAGTACTTGCAAATATTAACAGCCCCGAAGAACTACAGAACTATAAAAAGTTATTAAATGAAAATTAACGTGCTTTTTTTTGGCGTAGCAGCCGAACTAACTCGAAAAAAAAATTGTGAATTAGAAAACGTTCACGATACAGCTACATTGACAACAGCTTTCTTGAGCCAATATCCTTTGTTAAACACTATAAAGTTTTCGATTAGCGTTGAAAAAAAAAT
>JADLGT010000006.1 GCA_020849195.1 Bacteroidia bacterium | reverse complement strand
AGAACTGGGTCCTGAAATGAAATCGACCGGAGAAGCCATTTATTTTATTGATGACTTGACGGATGAATATTTTCACACTATCTATTCCGAAAGGAATTTGTATTTGAGTAAGTAATGAATAGGGAATAAAAAGTGTTACAACTTCTCTATTAACTTAACCATAAATGAAAGACATTTTTTTTACCATACTAACCATTTGGATACTGTATCGCATTTGGAATGCAGTGCAACTTTCTAATTCTAAAAATTCGTTTAACAAACAAACCACACAGAAAAAAGAAGGAGATGTTTCTATCGATCATATTCCCCAAAAAAGAAACAAACATTCTAACAGCGAAGGAGAATATGTTGATTACGAAGAGGTGAAAAAGTAGCTGAGCCAACCCACTTTGCATTAGCATAAAAAAAAATAAGTAGTCCTCTTTTACATTTTATGTATTTTTGAGTGATGCACCTGTTTTACACCCATACCATAGTTGGAAACTCCCATACATTTAATGAAGAAGAATCAAAACATGCGGTGCGTGTGCTTCGTTTAGCCGAAGGTGATGAAATAACATTGGTTGACGGACGCGGTGGCTTTTACAAAGCTGTTCTTACAAATGCTAATGCCAAACATTGCTCGGTAACAATAATTGAAACAAAAAAAGAATATGGGAAATCTGTTTTTCATCTTCACATTGCAGTTGCACCAACTAAAAATATCGATCGTATAGAATGGTTTATTGAAAAGGCAACCGAAATTGGTATTAACGAACTAACTCCCGTTGAGTGTAATCATTCGGAACGAAGAGTTTTAAAAACCGACCGTTTGGAAAAAATCCTTATTTCAGCAATGAAGCAATCGTTAAAAGCGTATTTACCTCGCCTTAACGAAATGATTTCTTTTGAACAATTTGTAGGCCGGCCTTTCAACGGACAAAAATTCATTGCCCATTGCCGTAGCACCTCTACTCTACCCCATTTAAAAAATAGCTACACTGCCGGATCAAATGTTTTGCTCCTTATTGGTCCCGAAGGTGATTTTTCGGACAATGAAATAACACTTGCACTTAACAATGGTTTCAAAGAAATAAGTTTAGGCAGTTCGCGTTTACGCACCGAAACCGCAGCGTTACACGCATGTAGTATTATAAATGTAATTAATGGTTAATTTTAGCAAATGAAAATAACAACCGGCTTGTGTGCATTATTAATTGGCGTACTCTTTACCTCTTTTACGCCACCCTCATGGCAAATAGCTTTGTTGAAATACAACGGGGGGGGCGACTGGTATGCAAATCTGGAAACATCGCTGCCTAACCTTATTAAATTTTGTAACGATAATTTAAAAACAAACATTAATGCCGAACAAGCCATTGTGGATGTGGGAAGTCCAGAGTTATTTAACTACCCTTTTGTTCACATGACCGGACACGGAAACGTTGTGTTTAGTCAGCAGGAAGCAGAAAACTTACGTAGGTATTTAATCGGCGGTGGTTTTATAGAAATATCTGACAATTACGGACTCGATAAATTTATTCGCAACCAAATGAAACGAGTTTTTCCTGAACTCGATTTTGTTGAGCTTCCTTTTTCACATCCAATCTATCACCAAAAATTTGACTTTCCGGGAGGATTACCTAAAATACATGAGCACGACGGTAAAGCTCCGCAAGGCTTCGGTTTAATTTACGAAGGGCGCCTGATTTGTTTTTACGACTATGAATGTGATTTAGGCGACGGGTGGGAATCGTACGAAGTACATAAAGATTCTCCTGAAGCACATCAAAAAGCCCTGAAGATAGGAGCAAATATATTACAGTATGTTTTGATGGGTGGAACAAGTGCTGACGTAACGAAGTGATGAGGCTGTAATTTTTTTCTTTCAGATTATTTATGACAGCTCCAACTAAAATAAGTTTGAAACCCGGTAAAGAAGCCGGTATATTGCGGTTTCACCCTTGGGTATTTTCGGGTGCAATTGAGAAAATACACGGTGCTGTTCAAGAGGGCGATGTTGTTGAAGTATATGATTCTAAAAATAATTACATCGGCACCGGACACTGTCAAATAGGCTCCATAGCTGTCCGAATTTTTACTTTTACTAAAACAGATGTTGATTATAATTTTTGGAAACAAAAGTTAACGGCGGCATACAATTACCGGAAAAGCATTGGCCTCACTAATAATGTGCAAACAAACGCTTATCGCCTGTGTTATGCCGAAGGCGATGGCTTACCCGGATTAATTATTGATTTTTACAACGGCACAGCAGTATTGCAAGCTCATACAGTTGGTATGTATTTAATACGTACGCAAATTGCAGATGCACTAAAAGAAATTTATGGCAATGAATTAATTGCAGTGTATGATAAAAGCGAAGAAACTTTACCAAAACAAACTGAAATAAAAGCAAGTAACGGCTACCTGCATGGGCAGCTTGGTTCAAATGAAGTACTCGAGCATAACCATAAGTTTTTAATTGATTGGGAACACGGACAAAAGACCGGCTTTTTTATTGATCAACGCGAAAACAGAAACCTGCTTGCCTTGTACTCGAAAGGAAAAACGGTATTAAACACCTTTTGTTATTCGGGAGGATTTTCGGTGTATGCAGCCAAAGCCGGAGCCGAGCTGGTTCATTCGGTTGACTCATCGAAGAAAGCCATTGAACTTACAGAAAAAAATATAGAGCTTAATTTTCCGGCGAAAAAACCAAATCATCAATCGTTTGTAGCCGACACGTTCAATTTTTTAAAAGAAAAGAAAAATAATTACGATATAATAATACTTGACCCACCTGCATTTGCAAAAAGCAGAGATTCGAAACACAACGCTGTAATAGGATATAAACGAATAAACGCTGAAGCAATAAAACAAATTAAACCTGGTGGCATTTTGTTTACTTTCTCATGTTCGCAGGTAATTAATCGCCCACTGTTTGAAGGAGCCGTTTTAGCCGCGGCCATAGAAGCCGGAAGACAGGTACGAATTATGCACCGTTTGTCGCACCCCGCCGACCACCCTGTTACAATTTTTCATCCCGAAGGAGAGTATCTGAAGGGCCTTGTTTTATATATTGGATAGCAAAAACTTGGCAATATATTTGTATGTTTAAGCATGGTTTTTCAGTAGAAGCAAATTTTTCCGATACAAAACTTTTCTAAACACTTTAAAATATAACTATATGAAGAAAATAATTATTTATACCGCACTATTTCTGTCCTTCAACTCTATTAAGGCTCAAATTGATTTTAATAAAGTAGT
>JADLGT010000005.1 GCA_020849195.1 Bacteroidia bacterium | reverse complement strand
GGCAATAATTTTATATCCTTTAGTTTTAAGTTGATTGATACAAGAAGTAACCGTGCTGTATTTATACAAACTAAGCCATTTAGACGAACCCAATGCAATTTCATCGTTAACGGTATATTGATTTTTGTTTTCAATAATATGTACATCCTGCACTCCAAAACAATCGCATGAGCGCAGTACCGCGCTGGCGTTATGTGGCTGATAAATATCTTCGAGAACAACAGTAATATGACGTGTGCGCTTGCCTATTATCTCATCGAATTTTTTCTTCCGCTCAACCGAAATGAATGATGTTAAATAATTACATAAATCGTGTTGGTTACTCATTTTCTTTCGTTTGATTTTCCAACCAGTATTGCAATACGATAAAGTAAACGAGCGGCCACGTTCGCATCCCATTCATCTTTTCCTGGCGCTACTTCATTTATATCGAACGCAATGATTTGCTTTCCGCTTTCAACTATTTTTTGAATAAAAAATAAAATTTGTTCAAACTCAAAGCCGCCTGCAACGGGTGTTCCGGTATTGGGGCAAAGTTTAGGATCAAGACCATCAATATCAAAACTCAGATAAATTTTTTGAGGTAATTCGGCAATAATTTTTTTGCATATATCGTTCCATGTAACACCTTCATATTGTTGCGATTTTATGTCTCTGTCGTAGAATGTTTTGATTTTACCCGACGATTTATTTACAACTTCTGCTTCTTCTTCGCAATAATCACGTATGCCCACTTGCACTAATTTATTTATCTGAGGAATTTTTAGGGCATTAAACATAATAGAAGCGTGTGAAAACTCGAAGCCTTCGTAAGCATTGCGTAAATCTGCGTGAGCATCAATTTGTAAAATACCAAATGAGGCGTGTTTTTCGGACAGTGCCTGCATAAGTCCCAATGGAGTGCTATGATCGCCACCTAATAACGCTACTGTTTTATTGTTATTCATGAAATGTAAGGCCTTTGTTTTAACCCATCCATTCATCTCTGCACAAGCCTTATTTATTTCGGATTGTATGTTCATCATTACTTTGTTCGATTCAGGATTTTTTCCCGACTCATACATAGCAATATATTTTTTGGCTTTTTTGCGCAGCGCAGTGCTTTTGTTTTTTAGTTTATTGTCAATCGCATCCATTGCAACTCCTATTTTCCATGCATCTTTTATAACAGGATCATATAAGTCAACCTGATACGACGCATTGTACACAGCTTGCGGGCCTTTGGCTGTACCCGAGCTATACGATACCGTAACTTCCCACGGAACAGGTAGCACAACTACATTTGCTTCATCAACGGTAAATGGCAATCCGTAAATATTGTTTGACGTATCACCTATGCTGTTGGGATTAAAATTTTTTATTTTATCTTCTTTACTCATTAAAAATTATTTTAGTTAAATAACAGCTAAAGCTATATAAAATAAAAAGCCCTGCACATTTGCGCAGGGCTTTTTGTAAGTAAATGCTGATTACTTGTTAACTACTTTTTTCAAATCAGCGCCGGATTTAAATTTAGCGACTTTTTTAGCAGCAATTTTAATAGTTTTTCCGGTTTGAGGATTGCGACCATTTCTTGCAGAGCGCTTTGATACCGAGAAAGTACCGAAACCTACAAGAGCTACTCTGTCGCCTTTTTTAAGCGCTTTGGTAGTAGCGTTAATGAATCCGTCAAGAGCGCGTGTAGCGTCAGCTTTAGAAATTTTTGCTTCTGAAGCAATTGAAGTAACCAATTCAGCTTTGTTCATTGTTTTGATTTTTTTAGTTAGACATTAATTAACAGAACGAGATCAAAGTTAGCAGAAATCACTATTCATGCAATGTTCGAGGGTACAAAAATGGAAGATTGTTGATAAATCAGCATTTTGTTAATAAATACCTTTTGAATCCCTTTGCCATCAACTGATACAGCAATGTGAAACTAAAAAATATTTTTCAGCTAATAAAATGTAATATTTCTAAACAGCTCTGTTTACAATGCTTTCCAGCTATTATTGATTGGGAAGCCGCGCAAAAACTCACGAACTCCCATCTTTTTTTTTCCGGACACTTGCAGTTCAAGTACATTAACGAAACCATCATTACCGGCTATTTTCAAAAATGTTTTAGCGTCGGTATTTATGCCCGTGCCATTGCCATGCTCCTTTTTTGCTTTGTAAAGTTTAATTGCAAAAAGTTTTCCTTCGGGCGATAGCAGCTCTGTATATGCAGCCGGGTAAGGACTTAATCCGCGTATTTTGTTGTGAATATCCGCTATAGATTTACTCCAATCTATTTTACAATCTTCTCTGAATATTTTTGGTGCATGATGTAGAGTTTCTCCTTTTTCTAAAAAATCGTCTTGTTTGGTTTTAGTATATGCGTTATTTTGTATAGCCTGAATTGTTTTGTACAACAGGTCAGCTCCAATTTTCATGAGTTTATCATGTAGTTCTCCGGCTGTTTCATCTTCACCAATATTTACTTTTTCACGGAAAAGTATATTTCCGGTATCAATTTCATGTTGCAATAAAAAAGTACTTACGCCTGTTTCTCTTTCGCCATTTATTATGGCATGATTGATAGGAGCTGCGCCTCTGTATTGAGGCAGCAGAGATGCATGTAAGTTAATGGTTCCATGCTTAGGCATTTTCCAAACCACTTCAGGCAACATTCTAAAAGCTACTACCACTTGCAAATCGGCATTCAACGATCGCAGTTCTTTTAAAAATGTTTCATCTTTCAGTTTTTCGGGTTGCAATACTTTTAGTCCTTTTTCAATAGCATATTTTTTAACAGATGATTGCTGCATTTCTAATCCGCGACCGGCCGGCTTATCGGGTGCAGTAACAACTCCAACAATGTTACAGGAATTAGTAATTAAGGTATGAAGTGAGGCAACAGCAAAATCGGGCGTGCCCATAAAAACAATACGTAAAGAATTACCATTGCTCATGCATCTCTACTTTATTATTTTATAATCCGTAATCCTAACTAACTGCCCTGCCATACAGGTCCTCATTACATCTTTTGCCGGCACAAATTTTATCCATACTTCTATGCCTTCATACTTTAAGTCTTCGGGCATTCCAACT
>JADLGT010000004.1 GCA_020849195.1 Bacteroidia bacterium | reverse complement strand
TCGCTGCAAATAACCGTTACCTCCGGTAATTTATCATATAGCGAGATAAGCTCGTTAATCGATAAAAACATTGATGTAATACTCGAATCAAACATCTCGTCGGGCGATTTACAATCACTCATAAATCTCAATCCCGCTAACGTAATCGTTAACGCATCGGGGCATGATTATGCAACGCTCAACGCATGGCTCAATTCGGGTGTTAGCATTATTGCCGATCACACATTTCCAATGCTCAATCTGAAATCGCTGGCAACAACAGGCGGTGATAAAGTATATGTAATGGCCCGTGGGTTCGATGTGTATGATTTAGAAACACTTTTAACCAATGGCGTTAATATTATTCTTGATCGTTCAACATCGCCTTCGTACCTGTATTCGGCTTTAAGCAAATACCATAACCGTATTTATATTGACACGAACGGTTTCTCAATTTTTGAATTAAATGATTTGATAAAATACGGCGCAAGTTTATGGATAAGTTCAGCTTATTACACCACTGATGTTCGGCAACTAATTCAACCGGCTAATCGGTACGGAGGGAAAACAATTATAGCACAAGGACTTTCCTATTTCGACTTAAAAATTTTATTGGGGTTTTAGGCAAGCCCTTACAAGTTCAATTCCAAAATTCCGGCTCAGGCATTTTTCACTACTAACTGAACCGTATATCTGCTCTTCACTTCAAGTAATATTTTTTTTCCGGCAGTTACCCTGTCAATTGTAGCTTGATTGTAATAGCGTATAGTAATCAACTCTAATCCATCGTTGTAGAGTACTCTGTAGTTTTCCTGTAATTTTTTTACCAATTGTGAAGTTTTATGTTCGTGAATATTAACGCACACCGAAAAACTAATAGCGGTACTTTGCATAGTGTTAATTTTAACTCCGTTATCGGCAAATAATTTAAAAATATCGCTAAGGTTTTGTTCAACAATAAACGAAAAATCTTTTGGTGATATGGAAAGCAAAACCTGATTCACTTTGAATATAAAACAAGGAACGGGTAAGGTTAGCTGTGCATCGCTTATCACAGTTCCTTTGGCTTCGGGGTTAATAAACGAACGCACATATAATGGAATATTTTTATTCTGTAAAGGCTTTATGGTTTTTGGATGTATTACGGTAGCACCATAGTAGGCAAGCTCAATAGCATCTAAATACGATAATTGTTCTATCAACTGAGTATCATCAAACCATTTTGGATCGGCATTCAACACACCGGGTACATCTTTCCATATAGTTACACTTTCGGCATTTGTGCAGTAGGCCAATATAGCCGCAGTGTAGTCCGAACCTTCGCGACCCAAAGTAGTGGTGTAATTTTCAGAAGTCCCGCCAATGAACCCTTGTGTAACTATTATTTGTTTACGCTTCAGCAAACTCCGAGAGAGAGATTCTGTTAGTTCCCAGTTAACCACACCTTCCCGAAATGTATCGTCGGTTTTAATGTAATCACGCACATCCTCCCATTTATTTGTTATACCAATTGTGTTCAGATACGCACTAACAATTTTAGTCGAAATAATTTCGCCCATACACACAATCTGGTCGTAAACATGATCGAAAGTTTGTGACGGCACGCCTTCAATGAGCCAATCGAGTTCAACAAACGAATTATTTATTTCGTTATAAATGGCGTGTGTTTTATCTGTAAAAATTTGCTCAACAATATCGAAATGATATTTTTTTACTTCAGAAAGAATTTGTCGCGAATTTCCTTTTGTGTAATAATAATCTTCGGCAAGTTTTTCGAGTGCATTGGTGGTTTTTCCCATTGCCGATACAACAACAATAAGTTCGTCAGCAGGAAATAATTTTAATACTTGCGCTAGGTTCTTTACTGAGTCGGCATCTTTTACCGATGCCCCGCCAAACTTAAATATTTTCATTTGTATATGTTCCTTATTTCAATTGTCAGATAGCTCTCGCACCAACCGGCTGTTTGCCTCACCATATTTTTTCGGTTGATATGCTTTATTGCAACTACTTGCAGATTTTTGCTTTGTCAAGTTACATATTTGAGTGTTAACACGCAAAAAATTGCAGGTCGCTGTTGTTATAGGTAGTGCGCGCCACACAGGCAAGTATAGATTTAGTGTCCACCGTTAATAATATGAAGTTGCTTTTCTATAAACGATTTTAAATTTTGTCTTGTAGTATGTAAGGTCGCAATACGCATCACGAAGTCCTACTCCTGTATTTTCAAAAATGCCAACGGTGTCAGAGATCATTTTTAGTCTTTGAATTTTTTGAGGTGGATGTTCTCTCTTTCCCCAATGTCTTGTGTAAATTTTGTCAGCATATGTTTTAAGAGCAACGGTGTCATTTTTTAAGCAAATGGCACTAGGGATATAATACGTGAAGTTTTTCACCATACGCTCACCATAGTGTGAAGTATATTTGATTTGTTTTTCTCTTTTACGAGATATTTCACCGTTGTCCGAGATTTGGTAGGATTTATAAGTCGAGCAGGATAAGAGAAAAAAAGTCAAAAATATAACGGGTGTTTTATTCATCGGGTTTCGTCCGCGCTTTTTACCTATGCCGAATGTATCAGGCTATTTTATAGTAGGTTGTGAATTATTCAATATGCAATTTATCTTACGCTCACTTCCGTATTTATTTTTTTCAATTCTTCCTCGGTAAGCCTGCAACTCAACCATTCTTGCATAAAGCGGGCATCGTAGTTTTTATAAAATGCTATTGCAGGCTTATTCCAGTCGAGCACCTGCCATTCCAATCGTCTTGCCCTCAAATTTTTTGTTGCTTTAACAACAGCTTCAAACAAAAGTTTACCAATCCCTTTTCGGCGATACGATTGAGTAATAATAATATCATCCAAATAAACGCATTTCCCTTTCCAAGTCGAATACTTTACAAAATACAATGCCATTCCAATAATCCTTCCATCTGCTTCGGCCACAAAAAATCTAAACACAGGATTTTCGCCAAAGCCATCGTGTTCCATTTCCTGAAGGCTTACCACTACTTCATGAGGTTCTTTTTCGTATTCCGCCAACTCCTTAATTAAACTCAAAACCGCCGGCAAGTCTTCTTTAAATCCATTGCGAATAACCACATTCATGTTCCAAATATTTGTGTACTTATGGTTTAAATATAACGAGAAATTTATGATTCGAACCTATTTTATACCGAAGGAACTTGATTTTAAGGATTACGATGTTCGGCATATACGGTTCTAAGCCAATTTGGCGGATGAAAAATCCTTAAATTGACTAAGAACCGGTATAATTCCTTTCATTATTTGTAATTTAGCAGCCATCGTATTCACTGCGTATGGTTAACAAATAGTTAAGATAAATATTCTACAACATGAGCAAAGTAAAAACATTGGGACAATTTATTATTGAGAAGCAGGCCGACTTCCCGTATTCAAAAGGTGAATTATCGCGCTTGTTGCGCGATATTGGCATTGCCGCAAAAATTATTAACCGAGAAGTACATAAGGCCGGACTAGCCGATATACTCGGCGAAGCAGGCGAAACCAATGTGCAAGGCGAACAGGTAAAAAAGTTAGACGTGTTTTCTAACGAACAACTCATTGCCGCACTTACAGTAGGCGGCGAGTGTTGCGCCATCGCTTCCGAAGAGAATGAAGATATTATTCCCATCGACAACCACCAATCTAAAAATGCAAGATACATCGTTGCTTTCGATCCGCTCGACGGATCTTCAAACATTGATGCCAATGTTTCTATTGGTACTATTTTTTCTATTTACCGCCGTATTAGTTTGAACGGACCCGGCACCAGTGAAGATTTTATGCAACGAGGTATTGAACAGGTTGCTGCGGGCTATGTTATTTATGGATCATCCACCATGCTTGTTTACACGACCGGAAAAGGCGTTAACGGCTTTACACTTGATCCCTCAATTGGCGAGTTTTGTTTGTCGCACCCCAATATAAAAATTCCAAAAAGTGGGAAAATTTATTCGATTAATGAAGGTAACTACGTTCACTTTCCGGATGGCGTGAAAAAATTTATAAAGTGG
>JADLGT010000003.1 GCA_020849195.1 Bacteroidia bacterium | reverse complement strand
GAAAGTTATATTAATTTTTTATGTGGTACGTATCCTAAAGCTGTAGTAAGTGATACTACCTAATTCTCACAACATTTATCTGCCACAATTAACTCCGTAATTCCTTCAGATTTACTAAAAAATCGTCCCGATATTAAACTGGCCGAAGCAGAACTAAAAGCTTCAAATGCTGATACAAAATCGGCTCGGGCAGCGTTTTATCCGAGTTTAAATATTAACGCATCCATGGGATTGCAGTCGTTTAAATCATTTCTGTTACTGGAAACTCCAGCCTCGTTGGCATATAATGTGGTCGATGGTCTTACTGCTCCACTTATCAATCGTCGCCGGTTAAAATCAGAATTAATGGCGGCAAAGTCAGAACAAAAACAGGCTTATATTAATTATGAAAAGACGGTTATTAATAGTTTTAAAGAGGTATATATTGCACTTAATAACATTAAAAATATTAAGAACATGTACGACTTAAAAAAGGAAGAGGCTGATATTTTAAAAAAATCAATTGTAACTTCAGGAGAATTATTTAAATCCGGCAGGGCTAATTATCTTGAAGTAATAACCAGTCAAAAAAATGCACTGCAATCACAATTAGGATTAATAAATTTATATACTCGCCAAAATATTGCACTTGTTGATTTATACAGAGCAATTGGAGGAGGCTGGAATAATTAAAACCGGATTTACGTTAGATTACAATTTATCAACGCAATTATATTTTGAGTTGTGCGCCTAATACCGCTATTTCCTTTGAGGAGATGCGCCAACGTATTCCAATCCGGCTAATGAGGCAAACGGAAAAGGATGTACTCCTTTGTTTGATTTCCTGACTTGTCCACCGCCCCCAATTAAAATTTAACTTTCCTTATTTTTCAATAGTTACAAGGGGATCAAGTGCTAACTTTGTCGCACTAAGGCTATAAATGTTACGCATAAGAGAGGTAAAAACCGGTTCAGGCGGTATAGCGGTTCAGGTTATTTGTTATCAAAATCGAAAACGGATTATTGTTGAGCATATTGGCACAGCGCATAAGGACGAAGATTTAGAGCAATTACTCCATCTTGCTGCTGAGTTTATAAAGGAGAACTCGAATCAGTTGTCTCTTTTTTCAAATGTAGCACCAAATTCTATGTTGTTTGTGGGGCAGTGTCAATGTGTTGGGGTTTATTACACGTTGTTATATAGCACCCTTGCCAGGATACAAAAGCAAATTGGGCTGCATGAGCTATCTTCGCAATTATTGAATGACTTGGTTACGATTCGGATTATGGAGCCAGCCTCCAAGCTACGATCTATAGAATTGCTCGAAACCTATTTTGGAATTAAACACAGGCGACAGAATTTTTATAAAGACGCTCCTCAATGGTTGCACTTAAAAAGTGTTGTAGAATCGAATGTTATGGCTTTTGCCCAACGCAACTATAATTTTTCATACAACCTATTATTTTACGATGTAACCACACTCTACTTCGAAACGTTTGAAGATGATGAATTGCGTAAGCAAGGTTTTTCGAAAGATAATAAATCACAACAGCCACAAATTTTAGTGGCTCTAATGGTAAGCCAAGAAGGTTTTCCTATTGCCTATGAAATTTTTTCAGGAAACACGTTTGAAGGGCACACCATTATTCCCGTGGTAAAGGATTTTATCCATAAAAATAAAGTCGAAACATTCACCATCATAGCGGATGCAGCCATGATTAGTATTGCTAATATTAACGAGTTGCTAAAGGCAAAAATACATTACATAGTGGGCGCAAGATTGGGTAATTTATCTGAAGAAACTATAGCAGAAATTGATCAGAAATTGATTCGTGAGGATGGTAAAAGTATTAGACTTAAAACAGATAATGGTTATTTGATTTGCTTTACTCATCCACTCGATACAGAAAGGATAAATATGAGATGGAAAAGCAAATAGAGCGCGCAAAAATGTTGGTAGGCAAGCCTTCAAAAAATAAGAAAGCAAAATTCGTTAAAGGGATTAATGAAAAACTATGCCTTAATGATCTGCTGATAGAAAAAACAAAAAAACTGTTGGGCATCAAAGGCTATTATACCGATTTAGAGGCACGGGCTGTCTCTAATAAATTAGTGATAGAGCGTTATCACGATCTTTATAAAATTGAACAAGCGTTTAGAATCGCCAAAAACGATTTGCAAACAAGGCCCATCTTCCACTTTAAACAAGAGCCCATTAAGCTACATATACTTATATGTTTTATAGCACTAGTGATATCAAAACACATAGAACTCAAAACCAAAGTATCTATCCGACACTTTATAACCGAATGCAAAAAAGTTACCGATGCACGAATGCTAAATCTTATTACCAACAAAGAAATTATCATTGAAGGAAGAAAAAGTGAGCCCGTGAAAAAATATTTGAACTTACTGAACATGTCGCACTAAAATGGACAAGTCAGGAAAAAAATTTGGAAAATTATTAGATGTTACAGTGATGCAGAAGGTGTTTGAAAGAAAAGACTAAACAAATTTTCACTTAACCGGGCGTTTGCAATTGGATTTGTAGAATCTCCAACTAATAGGGGACTAAGTTGTAGGTAAATATTTTTTGTTTTTTACGGCGCATTAACCTTCACTGTTGTTTTACAACCGTTACCATCAGTAACAATTACGTTATATGCGCCCGGGCATAACGCATTCTTGTAGCGCTTATCGTAGCCATCAGGCCATTGGTAAATGTAGGGTGGCGTTCCGTTTATTCCGGTTACCATTATCCATTCTTTGCAGCCACAGGTGGGGCAGTTGGCGGTCCCTTTGGTGTATTGCCCTAGCAATGCAGGTGGTGTAGTAATTGTTGTTGTTGAAACCGCCGTGCAGCCCTTGCTATCAATTACAGTTACTGTATAATTTCCGGCAGCAAGATTTGAGCCGCTTGAAG
>JADLGT010000002.1 GCA_020849195.1 Bacteroidia bacterium | reverse complement strand
TTGGCGCACGCATATCACAAGCAATACAAATTACCGGTTGTTACGGTTCGTCCGTTTAATATTTACGGACCCGGACAAACAGGAGAAGGTGCCATTCAAATTTTTATAAAACGTGCGTTAAAAAATGAAGACATACACATTGACGGTGACGGAAATCAAATCAGAGCTTGGTGCTATGTTGATGATTTTGTTGATTGCTTATTTAGAAGTATCAAAAATCCAAATGCGATTGGGCACAGTTTTAATATCGGAAATGCACGCGCCGTTATTACCATTTTAAGGTTAGCTCAAACAGTTTGTCGAGTATTAAATTCAAAATCAAATATTGTTTTTGACCCTCCGCTTTCGGCAGATATTGCACTACGAATTCCTTCAGTTGATAAAGCAAACGAAATACTTGGATTTAAAGCCCAAGTTGATTTAGAAGAAGGAATAAAACATACAGCTGTTTGGATAAAAGAAAACTTAAATGGATAGAAAAAAAATATTGCGAAATAAAAAGGAAGAAAAATTATTTGATGAATTAAACAATTTACATCGCATTCTTTTTTCTGAATTTAAACAACAGTTTAGCAGGGCTTTACCTTTTACCGACGAAATTTTTGACCGTTGGGAACGTGCCAACTTATTGGGCTTTGGAGAGGGTTCGTCTATTTACGACAGTTCTTATGTTTTTGGAGATGTGAAGATTGGAAAAAATACTTGGTTAGGGCAATTTACAATCATTGACGGATCGGGTGGGTTAAGTATTGGCGACAATTGCACTATTTCATCTGGAGTTCATATTTACACGCATGACAACATAAAACAAACTTTATCAGGAGGGAAGTTCCCGATTGAGCGAGAAAAAGTTTCAATCGGAAATTGCACGTATATCGGTCCTCAATCCATTATTTCAAAAGGTATAACCATTGGGAATCACTGCGTGGTGGCAAGCAACTCTTTTGTAAATAAAAATGTAGAAGACTATACTATTGTTGCCGGAAATCCTGCAAAAAAAATAGGCAGAGTAGCAATTACCGAAAACGATATTCAATTTATTTACGATATACATGATAGCAATAATTGATTACGGAATGGGCAATATAGCCTCTATTCTTAATATGTTTAAGCGTATTGGGAATAGAGAAGTGGTGCTTACAAAAGATATTACTCAAATAGAAAAAGCAGATAAAATTTTATTGCCCGGAGTTGGAGCGTTTGATAACGGAACGCAGCATTTGCAAGCATCGGGTTTAATACCTGTGTTAAACCAAAAAGCACAAATACAAAAAGTTCCTGTACTCGGCATCTGTTTAGGAATGCAACTTTTAACCAAGCGCAGCGAAGAAGGAACAGAAAAAGGTTTGGCTTGGATTGATGCCGAAACAAAAAAATTTGTGTTTGAAAAAGCAGACTTAAAAATTCCGCACATGGGCTGGAATTACATTAACGTAAAAAAAGAATCACCATTAATTTCATCGGATAAAAAACAAAAATTTTATTTTGTGCATTCGTATTACGTTCTATGCAATAATCAAAATGATGTGTTAGCATCGTGCAGCTACGGCGAAGAGTTTACTTGTATGCTACAACACAACAATATTTTTGGTGCGCAGTTTCACCCCGAAAAGAGCCATAAGTTTGGAATGGAATTATTTGAAAAATTTTCAAAATTGTAGCAATTATGGTGCTTAAACGTGTAATGCCTTGTTTACTTTTTAACGGAAGAGGCTTAGTAAAAACCGTTAAGTTTAAAAACCCTACCTATATAGGAGATCCTATTAACGCCATAAAAATATACAACGAAAAAGAAGTTGACGAATTGATTTTACTTGATATCAACGCTTCAAAAGAAAAACGCAAACCTTATTTTGAAAAGATAAAAGAATTTGCTTCAGAATGTTTTATGCCATTTACCTATGGTGGCGGAGTTACAACAATTAACGATTTTAAAACTTTATTCTCAATCGGTGTAGAAAAAGTTGCAGTTAATACCTTACTTTTTACAAAACCGAACATAGTAAAGGAAGCCGTAAATAAATTTGGTGCGCAAGCTATTGTTGGCGTTGTTGATTTAAAATCAAACTTGTTTAGCAAAAAGCAAATACATAATCAAGTTGGATATTCAACCAAAATGAATTTGAAAGAATATTTATATTATTTGGAAAATGAAATTGGTGTGGGCGAAATACTTTTTCAAAACGTGGACATGGAAGGAACTTGGAGCGGTTACAACCATAATTTAATAAAAGAAGTAATCAATAATGTAAAAGTTCCTGTAATAGTTTTAGGCGGAGCAAACAATGCTTCCGACATAAAAAAAGTACTTTATGAAACAGGTGCAAGTGCTGCTGCTATTGGTAGTATGGCGGTTTATCAAAAAAAAGACATGGGTGTTTTAATTCGGTTTCCAAAACGCGAAGCAATAATTGCTGAATAAAATATATGGAAACAAAACAAGAATATCAGGTTTGTACACGCTGTATTTACGATTCACATATTCCGCATATTTCATTTGACAAGGAAGGTATTTGCAACTATTGCAATCAATACGATCAGATGCAAATTGAATACCCGACAGAAAAAAAGGGAAGAGAAATTTTAGCTGCATACGTTGAACAAATGAAAAAAGACGGCAAGGGTAAACCTTACGATGTTGTAATTGGCGTAAGTGGTGGTTGCGACTCTTCGTATATGTTGCATTTGGCAAAAAAAGAATTTGGTTTGCGAGTATTGGCAGCCCATTTTGATAATACTTACAATTCACGCATAGCAGTAGAAAATATTGATATTGTATTAGAAAAATTAAATATTGACTTATATACACATGTAGTTGATAACGAAGAATACCAACGTATTTACAAATCATTTTTTTTAGCATCAGTTCCCGAAATTGATACGCCGACTGACATTTCGTTGGCAACTGTTCATTATATGGCCGCCGCAAAATATGGCATAAAGCATATTTGGGAAGGACATTCATTTAGAACGGAAGGTATTTCTCCTCCCGGCTGGTTTTATATGGATGCAAAGTATGTTGAAACTATTCACAAAAAATTTGGCGACGGAAAAATTAAAACACTCCCTGTTTTATGGTTAAGTAAGTGGATAAAATGGATGGTGATAAACAAAATAAAAAAATTTCGTCCGCTTTATTATTTAGATTATAACAAAACAGCAACCAAAGAATTTTTACAAAAAGAATACGGCTGGCAGTGGTATGGCGGGCATCACATGGAAAATCGCACCGCCTACTTTGTAAACAATTATTATCTGCCCAAAAAATTTAAGATTGATTTGCGCTACTCGGAATTTTCGGCGCTAATTCGTTCAAAGCAAATGCAACGCGATGAAGCATTGGTGAAAATTAAAGAAGAAAAACCTTTTGACTTTGATATTCTGGAAGAAATAAAACGCCGTGTTGGTTTATCTGACAGCGATTTTGAAAAAATTATGGCTGACAAACCTTCGCATTTTACACATTACAAAACATATAAACAAACTTTCGAAAAGTTACGTCCGTTTTTTTATGTTTTATATAAGCAGGGTTACGTTACAAAAAGTTTTTATACAAAGTTTTGTGTGTTGAAACAAGAGAGAAAATAATGCCTAAAAAAAAGAAAATTG
>JADLGT010000001.1 GCA_020849195.1 Bacteroidia bacterium | reverse complement strand
TCACCCGTCAAGAAGTTGAAGATTTTGTAAACAACGTATCTACCACCATTCCAAATTCAATTATTACTTGGCCGGGAAATGGTAATACTTCTTTATATCAAGCAAAGTTTCTTGCTCCGTTTTATGATAAACATGGTGATGGTATATATGACCCTGCAGATGGAGATTACCCCAAATACAGTATGGACTCTAGGAAATTCAGTTGCGACGATCGTCAAATATTTGGCGATAAAACATTATGGTGGGTTTTTAACGACAAAGGAAACGTGCATACAGAGTCGCGTGGAAATTCAATTGGTCTTGAGATACGTGCGCAAGCTTTTGCGTTTACCTCAACCGATGAAATAAATAACATGACATTTTATGACTACGAAGTAATTAACCGATCTTCTTTGCCACTTAATAAAACATATTTTGGCGTTTGGGTTGATGCCGATTTGGGGTATGCCTATGATGATTATGTAGGTTGCGATGTAACAAATGGTATTGGTTATTGCTATAACGGTAATCCATCCGATGGTTCCGGAGCAATAGGCACTTACGGCGCAAATCCTCCGGCGATAGGAGTAGATTTTTTCCGCGGACCTAAAATTGGAGCGCCTGGCGATGGAAAAGACAGCCTTGTAAGTTTTGTTGAACCTAGCGGACGCATAAGCATGGCTAAATTTGTTTATTACAATAACGATTATACTGTTCAAGGTAACCCCCTAAAACAAACCGATTATTACAATTACCTATCGGGCAAATGGATTGATGGTACTCCATTTACTTATGGTGGTAATGCCAAAGGCGGAACTACTGTTTGTTCATTCATGTTCCCCGGCGACACCGATCCTACAGGAAAAGGAACTCAAAATGTACCTCAGAGCCCCTGGACGGAAGTTACAACCGGTAATCCGGTAGGAGACAGACGTTTTATGGAATCGGCCGGTCCCTTCACTGTAATGGCCGGAGCTGTAAATAATGTTACTATTGGCTGTGTATGGGCTCGTGCTTCACAAGGAGGACCACTTGCCTCGGTTGGTTTAATGCGCGATGCCGATGTTAAAGCGCAGGCTTTGTTTAATAGTTGTTTTAAAATTACGAATGGTCCCGATGCACCCGATTTAACAATACAAGAGCTCGAAAATCAATTAATAATCTACCTCACAAACAGTACTACTTCAAACAACTATAAAGAGGCTTATGTTGAGCGCGATCCATACGTATCTTCACTTAAAGACAGCCTCTACAGTTTTCAGGGTTATCAAGTGTTTCAAATTACTGACTCGTCGGTTACTGTTACAGATTTAAGTAACCCTGATAAGGCACGTCTTATTTTTCAATCGGACATTAAGGATGGAGTAGGTCAAATTGTAAATTACTATAAAAATCAAAGTTTGGGAGGTGCATGGGTACCTACCGAAATGGTAAATAGTGTGGATGGAGGAACTATCGACCAGGGTGTAAATCGTTCTTTTGTTGTAACTAAAGATATGTTTGCCAAAGGAAGCGATGAGTTGGTTAATCACAAGCAGTATTTTTTTATGGCTATTGCGTATGGATATAACGTAGGCGAATTAAGCTCCGATCCAAATAACAGGATTGATGGCTACAACCTGCCTTATATATCTAGCAGAAGAAATATAAAGTACTATACAGGCATACCTCATACTGTTTCGCCGGAAGCTAATGGAACAGAACAACATTCCAATTATGGTGATGGAGTTCAGTTAACTCGAATAGAAGGGCAGGGTAATGGCGGTCGAATTATTGATATTACTTCAAAAAGTGTTGACGATATACTTAACTCGCCGGTAAATAGAAGTATTGCCTTGACTTATGAGCGTGGTGCCGGACCTATCGACATAAAAGTTGTTGACCCATTAAACGTTCCGTCAGGTAATTTTACTATTGCAATCAGCGACTCGACAAGAGCAGGTCGATGGACAATGAAAAATTCTGCAACAGGAGCTATTGTTGCCCAATCAGATACTACTTTAGCTTTGGGCAGCGAACAAATTATTCCATCACTTGGTATTTCGGTTAAAGCTTTATATACCTATGATATTAATTACATGGATGCTCCCGGTTATAGTGGAGTAATTGATGCAACCATGACCTTTACAGACCCAACTAAGCAATGGTTAACCTCTGTTCCTGATGTTGATGGTACAACAGCCCCTTATGGCGATCAAAATTGGATTCGTGCCGGTAAAACCTCCAGTACACCTGCAACTCCGTTTGATGATTATTTTTATTCGGGCTCCCCTGTTGATGGTATTGGAGATTATGAAAAAATATTAAGTGCAACATGGGCGCCATATAGATTATGCGCGTATAGCGACGCTGCATTGACTTGTGTAGGAGGTCCGGCTTGGCAAAAAAATATTGTTTTTAATGATATGAGAAGAACTTTAGCCAGTGTTGATATTGTCTTTACATCCGACAAAACTAAATGGACACGTTGCCCTGTACTCGAGCTTCAAGAAGATAAAGCACTTGCACAAGGAAATGCCCGTAAATTAGATTTGAGAGAGTCTCCATCCGTTGATAAAAATGGTAATAAAAGTGATGGTGTTACAGCGAGCACAGATCCGAACGATCCCGGATATATTGCTCCTACCGGTATGGGATGGTTTCCCGGTTATGCAATAAATATTGAAACCGGCGAGCGGTTAAATATGGCCTTTGGCGAAGATTCAGGATTGCCTGGAGAGAATGGTAGAGATATGGTTTGGAATCCTACTTCGAATACATGGCAGTACTCTAGTGTAAACAATGCTTTAAATCCACTTTTCGGCGGGAAGCACTACATATATGTTTTTGCCCATTCTTCGGATTTAACATCGACCATTCCTGCTTTCCCAGGATACCCGAGCAGCCTGCCACGATATGATGGTGGATACACTATTTGGAGATTATTAAATACGGTTAAACAAACAAGCTCGAATGATAATGCTAAAAAAGTAGTGTATGCCGATGCCATGTGGGTAAATATTCCTCTTCTCGCAACAGGCCATCAGTTGTTCGAAACCGATGTAAAGGTAAGAATAAGGGTTGCACGTAAGTTTCGCTATGGCTTTAGCGCATTCTATGGCACTACAGGACCTGTTGCTAGCCCTCCGGGTCCGGCAACGGTAGCTCATCAGCTTGTTTTGGACACGCTCAGTGGAGGTTCGCAAAACAAAAATTTTCCAATGTATAGTTTTTCTACTGCCGATCTTGTAGCTCATACAGGAGTTGCATCAATTGCGAAAAATGCATTAGATAAAATTAATATTGTGCCCAATCCTTATTACGCTTACTCGGGCTATGAAACAGACCAGGCCGACAACCGCGTTAAAATTACAAATGTGCCGGAAAAATGTACCATAAAGATATTTACGTTGAATGGAACGCTTATTCGGACTTTTAATAAGGATGATCCAAAAACATCTTTGGATTGGAATTTAAAAAACGAAGCGAAGGTTCCTATTGCCAGTGGTTTGTATATTATTCACGTTGATGTGCCGGGGGTTGGCGAAAAAATATTAAAGTGGTTTGGTGTTATGCGACCAATCGACCTTGATTCGTATTAATAAAATGAATAATAGAATTTTATATCAGTTATTAAAAACAATATAAGAAATGAAAAAAATTAGTAACATTTTAATTGCTTGTTGCGCAACTATACTCCTTTCCGTTAATGTATTTGCCGGAAATGCCGATCGGTCGGGTTCGGCTGGGGCAACCGAGCTTCTGATTAATCCATGGGCACGAAATTCAGGTCAGGCAGGATCCAATTCTGCATCTGTTAAAGGGCTTGAGGCTACTTTTTTAAACGTAGCGGGTATAGCATTTACTCGTAAAACCGAGCTAATATTTTCGCACACCAACTGGTTGTCCGGAACCGATATAAACATCAATTCTTTCGGTTTTACTCAGCACGTGGGC